>NZ_JBINJW010000024.1:0-41268 GCF_043951855.1 Proteiniclasticum sp. C24MP | reverse complement strand
TTGACCTCAATCAAAAAGAGAGCAGATGCAGGTTTTATGATGAGGTCTGTTACGCTGCATCTTTTCAGGAAGAATCAGCACAGGAGAAGAATAGGGGTTTGTTACGTTGATGATTTTAAAGTTAAATGAGCTAAAACATCAAATATAATCAGCTGATACGCCTTGATACCGTGTGATATTTGTGATCTGATAATAATTCATGAAAATTCCAGTTTATTTCATGTACCCTCTTTACAACGTAACAATGTTATGTTACACTCTCATCAAGAGGTGAGCAATATGGAAGAACTAATTTCCAAGAAAGATTTACTGGTTGAAATGAATATATCCTACGGACAGCTCTATAGATGGAAAAGAAAGAAACTGATCCCAGAAGAGTGGTTCATGAAGAAATCAACCTACACGGGACAGGAAACCTTCTTTCCCAGAGAAAAGATCAAGGACCGGATCCATCAGATTCTCAACATGAAAGACGGAGCTTCCCTGGATGATCTGGCAGACAAGTTTTCATCAGACATTCCGGAATCCATGGTGAGAAGACGAGAAGAGCTTCTGAGCCTTCAGATTCTGAATAAAGAGATCATCAATCTGTATGAGGAAATCTTTAAGGGAAAGGAAGAGTACAGTTTCGAAGATATCCTGTACATGTATATCTCCGAAGATCTGCTTAACCAGGGACATCTGAGTATCGAAGATATGTCGAGGATCCTCAGGATGCTCAGCGACAATTATGAGACCATCAAGGATAAGGATCCCAGCCTTTCTGTATACCGCAAATTCGGCGTAAGCGTTTCCCTGTTGCATAAGAATGGGGAAATCTTCTATTCCGACCAGACACCGATTGTAGACAACTACAGCATCAGAAGTGCTGTAGAGAAGCTGAAACTGAAAATCATCTAATTTGGAGGAGAATCATGGAAAAAAGAGATCTGAAAATATCAGGAGCATCTGTATCCACAGGTGGAGAGTATAGAGACGTAAGAGTATCCGGTGCAAGTAAAATCACATCAGACATCATCTGTGAGACCATGAGCATCTCAGGAGCCATCACAGTAGATGGAAGCGTGAAAGCAGGAAGCTGCAAAGTATCCGGCGCATGCAAGATCAACGGAAACGTTGAGGCGGACACGATAAAGATTTCAGGCGGGTCCACCATCAAGGGTTCCCTCACCGGTAAGGAAATATCCCTTTCCGGAGGAATCAAGGTAGGGGAATCCATCAGAAGCACAAACCTGAAGCTTGCTGGTGAAATCAAAGTGGACGGAGATATGGAGTGCGAGGATTTCAGACTGGATGGCGGCATCACATCAGGCGGAGTCGTGAACTGCGAAACCTGTGAACTGAATCTGGCGACTCGTTCTGAGGTAAGTGAGCTGGTTGGTGCGAAGATTACAGTAAGAGAAGGAAACAGTTACACCGGAGGACTTATAAAGACCATTTTCGGAAAGGGAAAAGGTACCCTGAAAGTGAATGTCATCGAAGGCGATGAGATTTATCTTGAAAACACCACCTGCGAAAGAGTAAGCGGACAGCGCGTAATTCTGGGACCCGGATGCCGAATCGGAACTGTGGAATACAGTGAGGAGCTCAGCATAGACCCGGATTCCACCGTGAAAGAGAAAATCGAAAGATAAGGAGTAGAAATGAAAAAATACAATATCCATTTCATCAATCATAAGGGACATCTCATCCACATGGATGAAACAGAAGGCATTTCCTGGAAGATGAAGAACCTTCTGAATGGAAGAGACTATAACCTGGATTATGCTTCTGACAATATCTGTAAAGTCCAGCAGGATGCCATGAGAGAATGGATCATGAAAATGAGATGGTAATCCATTCCATCTGAATACTGCTGAAGATCTGGAAATCGAAAGGTAAGGAGTAAAAATGAAAAAATACAATATCCATTTCATCAATCACAAGGGACATCTCATCCACATGGATGAAACAGAAGGCATTTCCTGGAAAATGAAGAACCTTCTGAACGGAAGAGACTATAACCTGGATTATGCTTCTGACAATATCTGTAAAGTTCAGCAGGATGCCATGAGAGAATGGATCATGAAAATGAGATGGTAAGTCCAGTCCATGGGGGTACTGCTGAAGGATAAAACCTGAAAGCAAGGAGAAGAAGAATGAAAAAATATAACATGTTTTACATCAATGATCGTGGACAGCTGGTGCATCCGGAAGAGGCTTTACGAAAATCCTGGAAGATGAAACCGCTGCCCGAAGAAAAAGAGTACAGGATGGACGAGGACACCGGAGACTTCTACAGGAAACAGAGAAGAGCACTGAGCATATGGGCTATGAAAATGAAGTGGTGAAGACCCGGAATGTTACCTTCTGCGAAGTGATGAAATCACTTGAAAGGAAGAAATAATGAAAAAATACAATATGCATCATATCAACGACAAAGGACAGGTTGTGCATCCGGAAGAGACAGAAGGCATCTCCTGGAAGATGAAAAATCTTCTGAACGGCAGAAATGGCGATCTGGATTATGCTTCTGATAATATCTACAAAGCGCAGCAGGATGCCATGAGGGAATGGATGATAAAAATGAGATGGTGATCTCTTTAAAGATCCGCTGAAACAGAATAAATCTAAGGGGGCTATCAGAAAAGATAGCCCTACAGCTCGAAGGGAGTGGAATCATGAATAAGAATAATATCAAGAGTGTAGGAGACATCCATCTGGAGGCAGGAGACTATGGAGATATTTCCTGCGCGGGTGATCTCAGGTTCAGTGGCAGCGTTTCTGCAGAGAACGTGAAAGCTGCAGGGGATCTCGTTGCAGAGAAGGATGTCAGAGCCGTGAAGATTTCCGTCTATGGAGATGGAAAGTTCAAGGGGAATCTCGAAGCGGATGAAATCAGCGTCTACGGAGACGGGAATTTTCTTCAACGTGTGAAGGGCAGGGAAATCAAGATCTACGGTTCCATGAAGGGCACCGTGGTGGAGGGTGAGGAAATCACCATCAACGGAGAACTGGAGAAGGTCGATGAAATCAGCGCGGAAGAGCTCACCTTAAATGGAGAATTTCATGTGACAACCTCCATGAATCTGGGCTACGGGAAATTCAATCTTGGCGGGAAATCCGAGGCCAAAGAGATTTTCTGTGAGAAGCTGGAAGTCCATAATGGGATGGAATCCTTCCATGGAATCTTATCCGGACTGATTTCCAAAGGAAAAGGCGGTACACTGAAGGTGGGGGTCATCGAAGGGGATGAGATCCATCTGGAAAATACAGCAGCGGATGTGGTCAGAGGAAAAATCGTCAAGATCGGCAAAGGATCGAGAATCGGAAAAGTGGAGTACAGTGATACCCTGGAAATCTTCGATGATGGCGTTGTGGACCTGAAAGAAGAGTTCTAGTCCTGCACCCCATGCTCCATGGCATAAGAACAGTCCATGGATTGTCATTCTTACAAGGATGCGCTTTGCGCATCCTTCTTCCTTTTGCGGCGTATTGGAAAATATCTGTAGATAGCTTCAGAATATCGGTAAGTGAAAAGAGCGGTTTTTCTGACAGCATAAAGCCCTTGATGGTATAATGATACATAGAATTGGAACATTGAAAAGCTAAAAAAATGAAGGTGGTGAATCCCTGTTGAAAACCAATATCAGTATGAACAACACCCTGACAAAACTCAGTGAATTCAAGAATGTATCCACGTTTCAGGTGCTGGAGTATGATGATCTGAAAGGCGGTACCGATGTGAAGACAGCCTTCATGCTGTCCTACATGCGAGAAGCCAATATCAAGCTGAGACAGCTGAGAATCGTCTTAAGTGGCGGTGGCGTGTACACGGAGGCCAATGCCCTGAGTTTCATGAGAGGACCCATTGAAGTATCCACCAATACAGGCGGACTCTTCAGTCTGTCCAAGAAGTTCGTATCCTCCAAGATCTCAGGGGAACCTGTGATCAAGCCCCACTTCAAAGGGGTGGGAGAGATTCTTCTGGAACCTTCCTTCGGTCATTATGCCCTTCTGGAGCTGGAAGAGGAGGAGATCATCATCGACGATTCCCTGTTTTTTGCAGCAGAAGACGGCATCGAAATCGGCGTCAGCTCCATGAAGACCGTCAGCAGTGCGCTCTTCGGAACAGAAGGTCTCTTTCAGACGAAGCTGAAAGGGTCCGGTATAGTGGTCCTTGAAATTCCCGTGCCGGAAACGGAAATCTTCAAGTATTCCCTGGTGGATGATGTGCTGAAGATTGACGGGAACTTCTCGGTTCTTCGAACAGCAGGCATCCAGTTCACTGTGGAGAAGACCACGAAGACCCTCATCGGTTCCGGGTTCAGCGGAGAAGGACTGCTCAATGTCTTCCGGGGAACTGGAGAAGTATGGCTCATGCCTACCAGGGTGGTCTACGACAGGATACTGAGCGAAGGACTGAGCTTTGGCGTCGGCGGTATGGACAACATGATGGGAGACACCTGGAAGAAGCATCCGAAAGAAAAAGACCCGGAAAAGAAGGACGAGAAATGAGTACGGATATCCTATTTCACGATGAATTAACAGAAGTGATTTGGTATATCCGGCCATGTGTTATATAATATTATCGTTATGCGAATGAATTGAAGAAATGAGTAAATAGTAAGGATGGTAAATTATGAGTAGAATGTTCGGAACAGATGGAGTGAGAGGAATCGCAAACAGCGAACTGACTCCTGAACTGGCTTTTCAGCTTGGGAAAGCGGGAGCGCTGGTATTAACAAAGGGAACCCATAAGCCTAAAATCCTGGTGGCGAAGGACACCAGAATCTCCGGAGACCTTCTGGAGAGCGCCATGGTTTCCGGTATGCTCAGCGTAGGCGCTGAAGCGGTGCTTCTGGGCGTCGTGCCTACACCGGCTGTGGCGTATCTTGTGCGTGAATATGGAGCGGATGCGGGGGTCATGATTTCAGCCTCCCACAATCCCGTTGAATTCAACGGAATCAAGTTCTTCAACAGAGAGGGATTCAAGCTCAGCGATGCACTGGAAGATGAAATTCAGAAGATCATCGAAGAGGATTTTGACGGCATTCCCGTTCTCATAGGTGGAGACATCGGCCATGTGAGTCATGCGGAAAATGCTACAAGAGACTATGTGGAGTTTGCGGCAAAGACCCTGGAAGGGGATCTTACGGGCATGAAAATCGCCCTGGACTGTGCCAATGGCGCAAGCTATAAGTCCGCTGTGGATACCTTCGAGAAGCTGGGTGCAGAGGTTCATGTCATTCATAATGAGCCCAACGGAATCAACATCAATGAACACTGCGGGTCCACCCATCCCGAGGACCTCATGAAGTTTGTGGTGGAGAACCAGTGCGATCTGGGTCTGGCCTTTGATGGGGATTCAGACAGATGTCTGGCTGTGGATGAGAAGGGAAATCTTGTCAACGGGGATTTCATCATCCTTGTGGCAGGGCTGCATCTCAAGGAAATGGGAAAACTGAAGGATGACACCATTGTGGTCACCGTCATGAGTAACCTGGGACTGATGCTGGCAGCCAAGGAGCTGGGACTCAATGTTGCCATCACCGCTGTGGGAGACCGTTATGTGCTGGAGAACATCATGGAGAATGACTACTCCATCGGAGGAGAACAGTCCGGTCATGTGATCTTCAAGGATTTCAACACCACAGGGGATGGAATCGTAACAGGGGTTCAGCTGGCAGGGATTGTGAAAAGCAGAGGAAAGAGCCTCAGCGAGCTGGCGTCCATCATGAAGGAGCTGCCACAGGTTCTTGTGAATGTGAAGATTCCCAATGAGATGAAGAAGATCCACGAAACCGACGAGGAAGTGAAGAGCCTCATCCGTTCAGTAGAAGAGAAACTGGAAGGCAAGGGCAGAGTGCTCATCAGACCATCGGGTACCGAGCCGCTGGTGAGAATCATGCTTGAAGGGGAAGACCTGGAGGAAATCACCGAAGCTGCCGAAAACATCGCAGATCTCATCAAGAGCAGATTATAGACAAAGACAAGTATGGATGGAGAACGACATCATCTTTTCATGGTGTGGTTCTCCTTTCCTGAGCAATGATTTATTTTTTTATACCGAAATGTTATTTTTTCGCAATCTCTTAAAGGGTTGTATATGTTTAAATTAAGTAAGAAAACAAGGAGGTGAAGCCATGAAGAAAATCGCATTGATACTCTTATCTCTCTTTCTTCTGACTGCCTGTGCAAAAGAAGAATCAGCGGGTGATGCCGTCATGCTGGAGAGGGCAAGAACGCCGGTTACGGCTGAGGCGCCTATGGAAGCGCCCATGACCGAAATCATGAATTTCAGAACCTCAGACGGTCTGGACATGATCAGTGAGAATCGCATCATCCGGACCTATGAGGAGTTCAGAAAATATGACGCGGATTATACGATTCTGGAGAATCCCTTCTTCATTGATGAACTGAGTCTGACCAAGCTTCAGAAAGTGGATGAAGCCTATTTTGAAAGACAGGGATTTGTGGCTGTGATCCTCGTTGAGAGCTCCGGTTCCAACAGCGTGGTGGGAGAAAATCTTGTGATCAAGGACAACATGGCGGAAGCGTTCATCAACAGAACGGAAGCGGAAATCGGCACCATGGATATCGCCACAAGACATGTCCTCTTCACTGTGAGTCAGGAAGAGCTGAAAAATGTGGATGAGGTCAAAGTGACCAGCAGTCTGAAATAGGAAACAGGTGAAAGACGCTGCAGAGGATCGCATGAATCTTCTGCAGTTTTTTCGTATACGGATATGGGAAAATGCTATGATGAAGAGAAAAGAGGGGGATTTGACATGGAACTTAGAAAAGTGGATGAGAAAAACATCTGGAAAATCGTTGGCCTCAGTGTGAGAGAGGACCAGAAGAACTTCGTGGCCACCAATACGCAGAGTATTCTACAGGCCTACACCACCATCACCAGCGGCGGGGTGGCGCTGCCGTTCGGCATCTATGAGGAGGACGAACTGGTGGGCTTTGTCATGTTCGGCTTTGACGGATACGAGGAAGGGGACCCGGATTACATCAAAGGAAGCTACGGCATCTGGCGCTTCATGATTGATGAACATTTTCAGGGAAAAGGATATGGCAGAAAGGCGCTGGAGATTTCCCTGAACTATCTGAGAAGCTTTCCCTGCGGGGAAGCGAAGCACTGCTGGCTTTCCTACGAACCGGAAAATACCGTGGCAAAGAAGCTATACACTTCCGCAGGATTTAAAGAGACCGGCGATGTCATCGGAGGAGAAGTCATTTCCCTGCTGACACTGTAAGTACTGAAACCGGTGGGGAAAATATCAGGTCATCGGACCGAGTCTTGTTCCTTCAAATTTCTGCTTTCACATAATGTTTTCACTCAGCTCATTATATTGACAAAAAACAGCAATATAATTGGGGGAGTATAGAACCTGAAAGGAGGAGCAGAGCATGGAACAAACAAACGTAAAAATTCAGACAGCTGTAGGGGTGCCGATAGAGAAGGTGTGGACCTACTGGACCAGCCCGGAACATATTGTGAAGTGGAACAGCGCATCGGATGACTGGCACAGTCCCCGGGCAGAGAACGATCTGAGAGAAAAGGGAAAATTCTCGTACCGCATGGAATCCAAAGACGGTAAGGAAGGCTTCGACTTCACCGGAACCTATGATGAGGTCGTACCTTTTGAGCGCATCGCCTATACGCTGGATGATGGCAGAAAGGTTCTCACCACCTTCACGGAGAAAGAGGGCAAAACGGAGATCGTCAGTGTATTTGAAGCGGAGAACACATTTCCCGTGGAGATGCAGAAGGCTGGATGGCAGGCGATTCTGGACCGCTTCAAGGCCTATGCGGAGAGCCTCGGATAAGTTGTCTCAGAAGGAGATTCCGGAAAGAATTTGATAAAGGAGAAAGAAGTGAGCGATGCCCGCAGGCAGCCCTTAAGGCAGAAGCACTTCAGCAGATGATGCAGCCTCTATGCATGAGGCTGTTTTTTTGTGGGTTATAAATACAGTATGAGGATCAGGGAAGTACAGTGCCTTCACAAAGAGAAATCTGAAACATAAGTTCTCATTTTATGGGGTTTTGGTTTATAATGGAAGGGAAAGAGAAATTCTGTCCATAAAACGGGATAGTGAATATGAAATAATGGTAATCAATAAGTCTATAAAAAGAGGAGGATTCAGCCGGATGAATGAAATCAGACTGATGCATGTGGCGGATGTGCACCTGGGGTCAGAGGTTGCCACGGTGCCAGAAAAACAGGAAGCCAGAAAGAAAGAGCTTCTGAGAACCTTTCGTAGAATCACGCAGCTGTGCAAAGAAGAAAAGATGGATCTGCTGCTGATTGCAGGAGATCTTTTTGAAGGAGCCAATGTGGATCCTCAGATCGTGGCGTCGGTGAAAACCTATCTGGCAGAAGTGCCTGCAAGGGTCTTCATCTCTCCGGGGAATCATGACTATGTGGCCATGGATTCCCCTTATGCAGAAGAAGACTGGCCGGACAATGTGACGATTTTCAGAGGAAAGATGGAGAGAGTGGTTCTTCCAGATCTGAAGACTGCAGTCTATGGGGCGGGATTTGAAAGCACCTATGTAAGAAAGTCCCTTTTCGATAAAGCGTTGCCTGTAGATAAGGAATACCTGAATCTCTGCGTTGTCCATGGAGATCTGGTGTCGGAGAACCAGGGAAGCGACTACCACGGCATAACGCCTTCTGTCTTATCGGGAAGCGGCATGGATTATGTGGCGCTGGGGCATATTCATCTGAGATCCCCCATAGAGAAGGCAGGAAGCACCTGGTATGCCTATCCGGGATGTCCCGAAGGCAGAGGATTCGATGAACTGGGAGAAAAGGGCGTCTATATGGGCACTATAAGCAGGGAGAAGATGGACCTTCAATTCAGACCGCTCAGCCAGAGAATGTATCTCATGGAGGAGATGGACCTTTCCGAGGTTCAGAATGAAATCGAGGCGGAGAAGAAGATTCTCGCGCTACTGAAGGATCGCTACGGAGAGTCCTACGAGAAGCACTTCTATCGAATCAGGGTGAAAGGCACCATGAATAGAGACCAGAAGATTCCCTGGAAGAATGTGGAGCTGGCGCTGAAAGAGGAGCTCTACTTCGTAAAGCTTGTGGATGAAACAAGAATGGCTGTGGACTATGAGGAGATGGCCCGGGAAAAATCCCTCAGGGGATATTTCGTGCAGGAGCTTCTCCTGCAGAGAAAAGAGGCAGAGAAAAGCGGGGATGAAAAGGCCAGAGCAAGGATCGACAAAGCACTGGACTATGGCATGAAAGCATTTGAAGGGCAGGTGGGACTTGGTGATTATTAAGAGCGTAAAACTTGACAATTTCGGAAAATTCGAAGGCTACGAACTGGAACTGGGACCCCAGCTGAACGTGATCTATGGCGATAACGAGGACGGAAAAAGCACCATCATGGCGTTCATCCTCATGATGTTCTATGGTCATGGAGGAAGATCCACGGATCTTACGAAAAATCCCAGGAGAAAATACAGACCCTGGAACGGAAAAGAAATGAGAGGCAGGATCTTCTTTGAACATGAGGGGAAGAACTACCGTCTGGAAAGAACCTTTGGCAGCAGTAATACCACCGATGAGGTGACATTATGGAACGAGGATACTTCCGAAAAGGTGAAGCTTTCCTCCAAATCGGGTCCCGGAGAAGACTTTTTCGGTGTGGGAGAAGAGGCTTTTTCAAGAAGCGTCTTCATCGGACAGGGCGGAACGCTTCTAGGCACTTCCACAAAGAAGGATGAGATTACGGAGAAGCTTTTAAACCTTGTGACCACAGGCAGTGAAGAAGTGAATTATGAGGAAGCGAAGAATCTTCTCCAGAGTCAGGAGGAGACCCTGGTTTCGAAAAGCAGGAAGAACGGACTTCTTGTAAGAGCCGGGCAGCTTCTGGAAGATCTTTCCGAAGAGAAGCGCCAGGCCAGAATCGATGAAGAAGATAAGGCATCTTATCAGAAGAAGGTGGAGGAGAAGGAGGCCCAGTTTCAGAAAGAGGTGGACAAGAAAAAGTCTCTTGATGCGCGCTATGAAGGCTTTTCCCTCTTCGCCAACCTGAAAGAATATCAGGACGCCATAAGCAGGGAGAAGAGAAGAGCTGCGCTTATGGAGGCCCTGGAAGAAACAAAGGAGAAGCTGACCACACCCTTCGGGGACATCGATGGAGCGTTTGTCGTGAAGGGGGAGGAGAAGCGAAAAGCCTATGAGGGACTTCTCTCCGAGGGCAGATATCTGAAAGAGGAGCTTCAGGAATCCGAAGAGCTTCTTGCAAAGCTGACGGAGACTGTGCCTCTGGCGGTATCGGATGAAACCTTCAGGAATGCCTTCCGCATCGATAAGGAAAAAAGAATTGTAAGTGGCGTTCTTTCCGAAAACAGAGACCTTCTGCGCCAGCGCAGAGATGTCTATGAAAAAGAGAAGGAGAGAAAAACCCTCCGGAAAGAGTTTAACGAAGCGAAAAGAAACTTCCAGCTGGAAGATCTGGAACTGTCGAATCTCCAAAAGGATTACGATGCGATTGAGGAAGATTTTGCGGATAAGCGGGAAGCCATGGAGGAACTCACGAAGGAGAAATCAGGTCTAACCAGTAAGGTGGAGAACAAGTCTTCTCATCTGCTGGAGAAGGAAGAGGATCTCCGTACGCTTCAGAAGGAACAGGAAGAGAGAATAAGAGATGCGAGAGAGCAGCTGGAGAAGGCCAGAAAACCGCAGATCTATACAGAAGAGATTCCTGGCGGCAGAGAACTGAGAAAACCTGTGCTTGGCGCTACCATCCTTCTTACAGTCCTTGTGGTCCTTCTTGGGATCCTGGTGGATGAGCTGATCTTTACCGGGCTTCTTGTATCAGCAGTCCTCTTCGTTCTTTCCTTCAAGAAGACGGAGAAGAGAATCGTTCAGAGGGAAAGCATCAATGAGGTGCTCATAAAAGACAGCGAAGAGAGACTGGAGAAAGCCAAAGGAGAATCCATCAGAAAATATGCGGCAGAAGAGGCTGATATCAGGAAACTGAAATCGGAGCTGGAGGAAACAGGCAGAGAGATCAGCCGCCTGGAGGAAAGACTGGCTGCCCTGCAGCCAGGATTCGAGGAAGTGAAGAAGACGCGCACGGAGCTGCGTGAAAAGCTGGACGAGAAGAAGACCCAGGTCACGAGACTCTTTGGCCTCATGGAAGCCTCGGAGACAGCGCTCAAGAGAGCTTCAGCTCTTCTGAAGGACGATGAGGAGCAGGTGAGTGAAGAGGAAATCATGGAGCTGGAAAGAAAGATCAGCCAGCAGGAGGAAAAGCTTCAGGCCCTGAAGAAGGAGCTGGAGGCAATTCTTGAGGCTCACAGCTGTGAGGATCTGGATGCTTTTTCCGGAAAGTATTATGCTTACAAGAACCATCGTGAGCGTCTGGAAAGAAAATCCGAGGAAGTGGAAAACAGCAAAAGAGGCTTCGGGGAATATCTGGAAAAACGCAATGACTCCGAAGAGGAGATCCGGAAACATTTCAGAATCTACAAGGAGCTGGAGACTGTGGAGGAAGCGGATGACATCCTGCGCGCCCTGAGTGAAGTGCTGGCGGAGAAGGAGAGACTGACCCTTCAGCTGGAATCAGCCGAGGAGCATCGAAAGGACATGGAGAGAAGATCCAGCATCCATGAACTGGAAGAGAAGCTCTCTGCAGAGAAGGAGAAGGTGGATGCGCTTTCTCTGGCGGAAGAAACAGACTTCACCGATGAAGAGGAGAAGTCGAGAATCAGAAAGGCGTTGGAGGAACAAGAAGGTATCATCCAGGAGATCCGTGAGGAGATCATCTTCCTGCAGTCCGAAGTGCGGGAAAAATACAGGAGGAAGAAAAACATCAGTCAGATCGAGAATGAGATGGAAGAAGCACGCGCGGAATATGAGGAGATGGAAAGTGACCATGAAGCGCTGAAACTTGCCAGAGAAACCCTCATGGCTTCCTTCAGCAGAATGCAGAGCTCCTTTGGTCCCAGGGTCAATGAAAAGACCCAGAAGATCTTCCAGAGACTCACCGGCGGGAAGTATGAGGAGGTCATGGTGTCTAGGGATCTTGCCATCTCTTTCCAGGACCAGGATTCGAAGAAGATGTATGACTGGGCTTTCCTAAGCGGGGGAACCATCGATCAGGCCTATCTTTCTTTGAGACTCGCCATATCGGATCTGATCATTCAGGAAGAGAAGAGAAGACCCTTATTCCTGGACGATGTGTTCACCCAGTATGATGACAAGAGGGCCAGAGAAGGCCTTCAGTTTCTCCATGAATTCAGCGGAGACCGGGAGGTGCCGGTCCAGAGCGTTCTTTTCACCTGCCATGAGCGAATCCTCAGCTGGGCAGAGAAGCTTCCGGATACGACCATCACAAAGCTGAGCGCTTTTGACTGAAGCTATGGTAAAATAGAAAGAAAAGAAGGAAATGAGGGATGAGAGAATGAGTGATATCTACAACGATTTTCAGCTGAACCCGGTGGGGCTTGGCACCAATGCGGTGGGCAATCCCGGATACAATCCCATCAGCGATGAGGAATCCCATAATATGATTCTGACGGCGCTGGACCTGGGAGTGAACTTTTTCGATACAGCCTATTACTATGGCATGGGTGGTTCCGAGGAAGTCATCGGTGATGTGCTGAAGAAATGCAATGCAAGAAACAAGATCCTTCTTGCAACAAAAGGTGCGCATAGAATGGAAAAGGGAGAGATTGTGGTGGACAACCATCCGGACTTTCTGGTGGATGAGGTCTATAAGTCTCTGAAACGGCTCAAGACCGATTATATCGACATCTACTACATCCACTTCCCTGATGAGAAGACACCGAAGTACGAGGCTGTAGGAGCGCTCCAGAAGCTGAGGGAAAAAGGCATCATCCGTGAAATCGGCGTGTCCAATTTCTCTCTGGAACAGATCGAGGAAGCCAACAGAGACGGATACATCGATGTGGTTCAGGATGAGTACAATCTTCTGGTCAGAGACAAGGAAGAGAAGTTCATTCCGTATCTGAGAAAAAACAACATCGCTTTTATCCCGTATTTTCCTCTTGCTGCAGGCCTTCTGACAGGAAAATACACCCTGGAAACGGAGATTCCGGAAAGAAGAAGAAAGAATCCGAATTTCTCCACCAAATACGAGGAGAACCTGAGAAAGATCGATCTCCTGAGGAGAATGGCAAAAGAAAAGGACTGTGAAGTCTATCAGCTGGTACTGGCCTGGTATCTGGAAACGGACTTCATTGATGCAGTGATTCCAGGAGCGAAGCATGCGGATCAGATCAGAGCCAATCAGAAGACAAGAAAGGTGAAGATCTCAGAGACGGAATTCCAAGAAATCAGTACTATTTTCAGATAGACACAAAAAAGTGCAGTCTTATGTCTGGTAAGATTGCACTTCTCTCTTGTCAAAATACCCTAAAAAAAGGTATACTAGTTCTGTTGTGGAGAGATGTCCGAGAGGTCGAAGGTGAAAGTCTCGAAAACTTTTGTACGCTAACCGCGTACCGAGGGTTCGAATCCCTCTCTCTCCGCCAGAAATGAAAAGCAGCTTCCCTTGTGATGAGGGGAGCTGCTTTTCTTCATGCTGAGCATGAAAATATTTGCCTATCTGAGGTTCGGATTAACTATAAAGATAAGATTACTGGTAAAGTCCTATAAAAGCTTATGATTAATCTGGATTTTCTGATTTAGTACACGCAGTTCGCCAGTCTTGCACAAAGCAGTAATTACTTTACTCACGGTAACCCTATTCATGCCAAGAATAGAAGCCATGTCCTGATGAGAATATTTATGCTTTAGATTGTGCCATTGAGAATCCATCTTGTCAGGATTTTTCTGAGAGGATGCAATGAGAAGCTGAAGTATACGATCGCGTGCAGACATGAAAGTCATATTATTGATTTCATTCACCAAAACACTTCTTTTAATGGTACAACTCTTGATCAGAGATTGAAGAAAGTCAGTTTCTTTGGATAAGATCTCATATGCAGGCCGATCAATCAAATAAACAATGCATTCCTCTTCAGCATACGTAGTATTTTTTGCAGTGGATGTCAGTCTGTTATTGATGAAAAGACCTTCCCGCAAAAACCATCCATTGCTTAAAATGTATAATACTTTTTCGTATCCGAAAGAATCATTCATAACAACTTTGATTTTTCCTGAATAGAGAAATTTAATGGAGTCTATCTGGTCACCTGGAGTGGTGATTATAGTGCCTTTTTTATAGCTCTGCTTTTTGCCATGCTTCATAATAGAATCAATAATTTCCGGATTATCACATGCAGGATAATCCATTATTAATGATTTGCAATTTGAATCCAAATCGTACTTGCCATTATTATTCATCTAAGTTTATCCTCCATGCTTGCTTAATTATATATTATTCTATCACTATTTATGATAAATTGAAGATTATATTTTCATATTTTGTAGTTTTAACTACAATGAAATCAAATTAACTGATAGAAAAGGGGAAATAGTGAGAAAATAAAGAAAAATAAAGGGGGGCCCAATATGCAGAAAACATTCAAATCATTGAGAGGGAAGTTCAAGTTCCCACATACTCTTGTTGTCATTGCAATTATCATTTTTTTCGCAGCACTTCTTACCTGGATTATTCCTGCAGGAGAATATGCCAGGATCACTGATGAGGTGACAGGGAAAACCGTCGTAGATCCCAGTACATACACTAATGTTGAATCGACTCCTGTCAATATTTTTCTGATTCCTTTTTACCTTGTACAAGGACTGATAACCAGAGCAGAGCTGATAGCAACAATCCTTCTATCTGGAGGTGCTTTTCATATTCTGACGAAGAGTGGCGCGATTCATTCCTCTATAGCGAAAGTAGCAAGAAAATTTTCTAATAAGAAAGGGATATTCGTATTTATACTGACGCTGGTCTTTGCACTCATCACTACCGTGAAGAGCGTTAACACATTCATAGCATTTGCACCCATAACGGTTATGATTGCACTTGCTATGGGACTAGATTCCATAGTAGGGGTTGGGGTCATTCTGATTGGTGGTGCAGTAGGATTTTCCACTGGCACACTCAATGTCAGCACAACTTTATTGGCTCAGGAACTGGGTGGATTGCCTCTATATTCGGGTATTGAATATAGAGCCATATCTCTGGTAGTTTTCTTCATCGTTTCTGTCATATATCTGATCCGATATTCCAACAAGATACAGGCGAATCCTGAGCTCAGTCCTATGTATGATTTGGACAAGGAAAGAGAAGAAGGCGTTGCAGATTTGGATTCATTCGGCGAAATGAATACAAGAAAGTGGCTGGTATTGTTAACACTTCTGGGAACACTGGTGGTTATAGTTTACGGTGGTATTAATCTAGGGTGGAAAATCAGTCATAATGGAGCAGCATTCATTTGGTTAGGACTCATATCAGGAATGATTATGGGATATTCTCCGAGTACAATAGCGAAATATTTTGTTGAAGGTGCAAAAAAAATGATTGGTGCAGCCCTAATACTGGGTACAGCAACAGCTGTTTCTCAGGTTATGGGAGATGGAAAGATTCTAGATCCGATTGTTTATGGACTGAACAGTATTCTGGTGACGGTACCAGCATTTCTTCAAGGTTCCTTTATGTATGTTTCTAATATTGTAATCAATGCCCTGATCACATCAGGAAGCGGACAGGCCGCAGTTGTTATGCCGATATTACTTCCAGTTGCGGATATGATTGGAATGACCAGGCAAACAGCAATACTGGCATTTAACTTTGGTGACGGATTCTGTAATTATATTCTACCAACTTCTACAGCGCTGATGGGCATTTTAGGTGTTGCGAATATTCCATATGATAGATGGATGAAATTTATGTGGAAACTGTTTCTTATATGGGTTGTAGTGGGAAGTGTTTTAGTTACAATAGCTCAATACATCAAATTAGGACCATTTTAACGGAGGAATTTATGAAAGAAAAATTATACGACTACATTGACAGTATAGAGAAAGATCTTAATGGAATGGCAGAATTTATTTTTAATCATCCTGAACTTTCCTTTAATGAAATTCAATCCGCAAACTATATCTGTGATTTTCTGGAGGATAACGGTTTTCAGGTAGAACGTGGTGTAGGCGGCCTTGAAACATCATTTCGAGCAGTATACAAAAATCTGGATGGTGGTCCATCAATCGGACTATTAACAGAATATGATGCATTAGAAGGGATCGGCCATGCATGCGGACATCATTTGCAACCATCCTCAATAATTGGAGCTGCGTTAGCAGTGAAGAATTTATATACTGATAAGCCATTCAGGCTTATAGTTTATGGAACACCAGCGGAAGAAGGTGGTGGAGGAAAAATCATAATGCTTAAGAACGGAGCATTTAAAGATATCGATGTTGCAATAATGATGCATGGGGGACCGGAGACAACAACAGATGTCAAATCTCTGGCTTCAACAAACTTTGAAGTGACTTTTCATGGTAAAAGTGCCCATGCTGCATTAAAACCAGAGCAGGGCAGAAGCTCTCTTGATGCTGTACTGCTCATGTTTAACGGGATTGAATTTATGCGAGAGCATGTACCCGACGATGTCAGAATGCACTACACAATAAAAGAAGTGGGTGGCCCCGCAAATGTGGTACCTAAAAAATCAGTGGCAACTGTGAGTCTAAGATCATATAATCGCACACAACTTGATGATGTGATTTTACGTGCTGAAAATATATTCAAGGGAGCAGCACTCATGACTGGAACAAACTGCGAGTATAAAATTGTAAGAGCATACAATAACAAGATTCCGGTTCTGTCACTAAATGAACTGTTGCTTCAAAATGCAGAAGCAATCAATGCACCCAATATTACACCTCCCAGACAGAAGACAGGTTCTACAGATTTTGGAAATGTTATGTTTGAATTACCTGGGTCATGCATAAGAGTAGCTTTTGTTCCCCCTGGAACATCATCTCATTCCCAGACATTCATTGATTATGCGTTATCTGAAGAAGCCTATGCTGCAATAAAATATGGTGCGAAAATCATAGCAGGATCAGTGGTAGACATGATTGAGAATGAAGAGATTCTAAAGAATATTCAGAATGAGTTCAAAGAAAATAAGGAAAAAGCAAAATCACTAGTTTAAAATATCCAGATTTTAGTATGACGGAGGAGATAGATGCTATTGCATGATGTCTCCTCTTTTTTGCGATTTTTAAAGTCAGTCGGACAATCTATTGCAGGTCAGAGCGAGAGTCACTTGCAGTAATCTTTTTATTTAGATTCCTAGGTAACTTCCCCAATAATATAGTGATATAATATAGTCATAATTCAAAATGAATCGGTTGCCTAGAATATTATAAAAAGGAAGTGCAATATGAATAGAAATGGTCGAATCATGCTTAGTGGAGCTCTCGTTCTGATTGCCATGGCTTTGTATATCATAGGAATCATAATACTGCCAGAGACTATTGGTCTCCAGATTCAGATGGATGGGTCCATGGGAAACAACGCCAGTAAATATGTGGGGCTTCTGATTCCCTTTGCTCTGACTGCCGGAGGCGCTATCTATTACTACATGAAAGAAGAAGGGAAGTCACTCTTTGTTTCTTTCATTGGTATTGCTGTTTTTGGTGTCACATTTATCATGAATCTCTAGCATATAAATATCAGAGGAACATTCTATCAGGTAGTTTCATCCACATCCTAAAAAGGGGAAAAAGCAGTATTTTCTGAGAAAAATGCTGCTTTTTCAATTGCATCAAAATATTGTATTTTCGATTCATATGAGGTTTCTGAGACTCAGGCGGCAGGTCACTCGTTTGCTCTTTTTCTTCCGTATTATGGCAGTGATTGTGAATACATAGCTGAGGTAACACAAAGCATCATAACACGCCTGCCTCGGACGATTGCTCTGTTGCGTCATCCACCAGAGAATTCACCCATTTATCGCTTCTGGTTCGAGACAGACCAAAGAAGATACGAAGGATTTCATGGGCTCCTGCGGAGAAATAGATCACTGGGAAGGGGGCGGAGATTGACAGCAGGTAGAACGTGATCGGAATACTGAAAGCCCATACAGTCAGCGTATCCAGCCAGAGTACATAGGTGGTATCTCCGCCCACTCGAAGGATGCCGACATTGTTGACATAGTTCTGGTGCTTGAAGGCGGAGAGCCCGGCAAAGATGAAGAGAAGGGTCCTTGCAAGCTCTTCCACCTCCGGAGTGATGTTGTACAGCATAAGCAGTCTCGGGCTGAAGAGCAGAATGAGTGAAGCGGTCAAAGCCGAGAGCTTCAGCGTAAGAAGCAGGAATTTCCCTGCATATTCCTTTGCCTTCTCAAAGGATTTCTTCCCCAGCTCATGACCGATCATCACAGAGGAAGCGTCACTGATGCCCGTATAGACGCAGACAAAGATGAACACAAGTGGGTCAACGAGGGCAACAGCTGCAGTTTCATTGGTGCCCACCTGAGTGAAGATATAGAAGAAGGTGATGTCGCCTAGGGTCCAGGTGAGATGATTGAAAATGGAGGGCAGGGTAAGCGCAAAGTATTTTCGGGAGAACCCGAATTTCTTCTCTACCCCGTAGGTTTTTCTTCCGACGAGCTTTTCCTTGTAGAGGAGCTGAAGAAGAAGAAGGGTCTGAATCAGCCGCGCGAAAAGAGTGGCATAGGCTGCGCCCTTTATACCAAGCTCCGGAAACCCCAGTGCTCCATAGATGAGCACCCAGTTGAAAAATGTGTTCACGATGAGTGCTGTGATGCTGTAGGCAGTGGGTTTATGCACAATCCCCATGGTTTTCAGGATCACACCGAAAAGCATGCTCCACCCTGTCAGAAGATAGGTGAAAGCGATGATTCTCACATAGGAGACAGCGGAATCGATGACGATGGGATCGCTGGAGAAGATGCCCAGAATCTCCTTAGTGAAGAAAAGTGTCACTGCGCCGAAGAAAAGCGAGAACAGCGTCACATAGATAAAGACCAGGTCAAGAGTCCTCTTCACGCCATCTTTGTCCTTTCTGCCGAAATACTGGGCAGAGAAGATGGACGCCCCACTGACAAAGCCTGCGAGGGTAATGATGAGAAACTGAGAGTACTTATTGGCGATGCCCACTGCGGCAATGGCAGTGACACCAAGCCCGCCCACCATAAGAGAATCCACCATGTTGAGTCCTGAGGTGATGAGCAGCTGCAGGGTGACGGGCAGGGCGAAGTAGAGCATTTTTTTATAGAAGGAAGTGTTGCTATCTTTCATGAAGACCTCCAGAATTTAGTCAAATTTCATTTTTGGGAAACCGGTTGATATGTATCGTCCTGACGATACAGACGATCTGGTCATGGGCGATTCCGAGTAGATCCTATCGCCTAAAAATGATCCGGTGTTCTTCATTCATTGTAGCAAAAATGCAGGAGAAAATCTCCTATAAAGCAGAAATAAGAGCGCATAAGCTCATTCATGACCGGAACAGGAAATCTTCCTGCTGAGCGGATATGGCTGAGTGAAGTAGAGATATTCATACAGTCGTGTAAGAAAAAGCAGCATCCCTGAATCATTATCAGAGATGCTGCAATTTTTTGGATTATGACAGAAATCGAAACCGGTTTACTCCCTTAATGGTTACGGATCTATGGTTTGCTCAGTATTAGCGTACTGAAAAGATCCGCGGGTGTCACCTGATCAGGATGTTCGAGACTTCTGATCTGTTCATGGGTCAGAAGCAGGTTCATTGGAGCTTTTATCACCCAGGGATATCGTTTCCTGAAAGGTGGGATCCTCGATGGTAAGGGGAGTATGGTTTTCTTCTGGATTCAAAGGAAGCTCCTTTAGCTCCTTTTCCTCTTTCTTATCCTGTCCTTTATTCAGCTTGGTCTCAGTAAGAACCAGATCTTTCAGAACAGGCTCTTCATGGTTTTTCTTGACCTTCTTCAGTTCAGGATCATTTGAGGAGGGCTCTTCCAGAGCAGATGACTCCTTCTTCTCCTGGTCTTTCTCGGATTCAGGTTCTTCCAGGGTCTCTTTCTGCAGTGAGGGCTCCTCTATCTTCTGCTGATCCTTGTGAAGGATATCAGGCTTCTCATGGTGTGGTTCTGTTGAAACTGCTTCTTCTTCCATCTTCATAGTGTCCTTCTGATCTTCAGAAGATGAGAGAATCGGTTCCTCCGCGATGTCTTTCGGTTTCTCCGGTTTCGGCTTATTCATATTTGGCCCGCTTGGCGTCTTTGGAAGCTCAACAGCCAGAACATTGGACAGACCCAGTTCTGGATTCTCCATCATGATATACACAATCTGTGTTTTCCCAGGGTCCAGATCATTAAGAGTGATGCTGTTTCGTCCTGCAACACCGGTTAGTATATTCTCAGTAGATGAGAGATCAGGTGGCGCAGCCTCCGCATCCTGTACCACGTAGTGGATAGAACCTTCCACTGTGGATTTGAACTGCACTTCTCCCTTTTGGGCAGTGTATCGGAAGCCTGTACCATTGTAAATGTATGGAAGTATCGTTGTGAAGAGCTGATTCTCTTCATTCATAGAGATGGCATAGGTGAATCCTGGCAGAATGTCACTGGATGTGATAATCCCCATGATCTCAAATACGGGTTCTCCATCAGCGTATATGCCGATGCCTACTTCTGCACCTGCTGGAATCATTACGGGTGAAGTAAGGAAAGCCATCTGACCACTTTCATCTGTATCGATCTGAATGAGACTGCCTTCATAGATCAGATTGAAGGACATGACAGGTTCCTTCATGACTTCAACACTGGCGGTATTTGTGGTGGTTTTTCCCTGAGAATTTGTAACACTGTAGGTGACGAAATAGGTGCCGATCTTTCTTATTTTGACTGTGTTTTTCACAACCTCGATTTGTCCGGTGAGGTCACCGTCTAACTGGTCCCATGCATAGACGTAGTCCAGAGGATTGTAATCTGAATTCAGATAGGCGATATGATCGTATACTTCCAGCTCTGGGTAGGACCTGTCGATGACGGTGGCATAGCAGAGTGCTTCGGCATAGTTTCCATCGGAATCATAGACCATAAGGGTGACGGGATAGGTTCCAGCTGTGGAGACATCCACAGCACTGATGTCCCAGGTGACTGCCCCTGAAAGATCTCCATCTTCCAGATCATAGGCTTCAAAATGGATCCATTCCAGGTTCAGTTCACTGTTGAGATCCACGGAAAAGTCATAAGCTTTGAGAACAGGATCAGAGGTGTCCAGAACGTAGATCATCACCTGGGCCCAGGCTGTAATGCCCAGGGAGTTTGTGACGCTGTACTCCACGTAGTATTCTCCGGGGATGGAAGTATCCAGATAAAGCTGTTCTATGACAATCTGGTCCGTCAGATCGCCGTCTTTAGCATCGGAGGCGGTGACGCCCAGCTTCGGGTCGAATTCGGCGTTTAGGGGAAGATAATAGACTCTGCTGTCAAGTTGGAAACTTGGATAGTTCTCATAGGACCAGTCCACCTGGACCTTCATAGTTCCTTCTGCTGTATTTCCGTCAGAATCGGTGACATTAAAAGTCACTACATACGAACCGGCAGTGGAGGTGTCCACTGGATTATCCACCACTTCAATCCGGTCCGTGATGTTGCCCTCTTCCACATCATAAGCGAAGGCGTAGTCAAGAGGATCAAATTCATATCCGGTTTCAAGATAGGCATCCTGGGTGACGATGACTGGAGAGGAGCTCATATCGACAACGATGATCCGCCTGTCACCATATCCATCCAGACCCAGTGAGTTCTGCACC
This sequence comes from Proteiniclasticum sp. C24MP, assembly GCF_043951855.1. Classification (NCBI taxonomy): domain Bacteria; kingdom Bacillati; phylum Bacillota; class Clostridia; order Eubacteriales; family Clostridiaceae; genus Proteiniclasticum; species Proteiniclasticum sp. C24MP. Next base: position 19,554 of record NZ_JBINJW010000024.1, on the reverse strand, counting down.
CGGTATTGTGCCCAGTAGATACCGATTGTATTGGGATCCAGTTCAGAGTATTCGAGGATGATGCTTCCCGTCAGGTCTCCGTCCGTCAGATCCGTGGCGGTCACACCTTCCATCAGGTCATACTCTTCGCCAAGGGGGATGAATAGATCTTCTGCAGTGATGACAGGATAATACTCTCTTGGCCAGAACACGTACACCTCTCTCGTGGCTTCAGCGATGTTTCCATCGGTGTCTGTGACACGAAGATCCACGGTGTAGTTTCCAGCCATGGAAGTGTCCACATTGCTGGATACGACTTCAATCTCATCGGTGAGCAGTCCATCCTTCAGATCATAGGCGGAGACATTTCCGAGAGGGTCAAATGGCTGTCCCAGCTCCACTTCGCCAAAAGGTGCATAGATCATAGGTGTTTCCACATCCAGGACGATGAGCGGCCGAACAAGGTAAGCGACATTGTGGTCCGAATCTTCCACATAGTAGTAGATTTCATAGGCACCGGATACGGTGGTGTCGAATGTGCCGTAATATTCCAATCGCTGAAAAAGTGCCGCTTCTGAATCCACATCATCGGTGATGGTGATACCCTCCAGAGGATCGTATGTTCCTCCCACAGGAATCACTATGGCCTCCCCGGATAGAACAGGGCCGGTTCCCACCTGTGCAAGAACCGGTGTGAACGCACCAAAGCTGAAGATGAATGTCACAAAGAATAGAATCGGATAAAGATACTTTCGATGGTTCATAGTATTCATTCCTTTCAGAAACAAATATGCAGCATGATTCAGTACTTTAATGAAAAAGCACTGTTCTGTTTCAGAACACCAACTGCAGAGAGGAACGCGTATTGCATCTTTACTAGATTGTCTGAACTGATTCTATGAACTGAATGACATGATCGCCTCCATTCCTGTGGATATTTCCATGCATACCTGAGCGCTTCGGTGAGGTTTCATCTTGCTTTCTGCCACAGGAGCTTTCAGAGTATGCTTCTGATTCCATTGAAGCACCAATTTCATAAAATACCATGGTTTTCTGATGCCAGAATGGTTAATTATCTATTAACAAAGGGAGGTGGACCGACAGAATAAAGGAGCCTTCCTTCTCTGAGGAAAGCTCCTTTTCAATGGATCGATGCATATCCTTTTACCTGAACGGATTTTTCTCCATCTGTAGAGGTGATGCTTCTACCTGAGCACTGCCTGGACCAATGAACCGGTCTGGTGCGATGCATACGATAAAAGTCAATGATGAGCTGCTGATTATTTCATCAATCCTCTAATACGGGAATCACAGGTTATCATCCAGCTCATCCAGCTTCTGAGGGGGACGTTCATTCACGTTATCTCTTGGCGAGAAATCCGGATGAGACCAGGATTTCAGGTAGTTCATCTCTTTTTCGGTGAGAGAAAAATCAAGAACATCGATGTTTTCCAGCATTCTGGATCTGTGGACGGTTTTCGTCAGAGGAAGGGCACCCAGCTCCAGTACGAATCGAAGCAGCACCTGCGCAGGCGTCTTCCCATGGTTTCTCAAGATTTCTCTGAAGGTCTCCTCTTCGCCTAGTGCATGCAAGGGGGAAAGGGGGGAGTATCCTTCCAGAAGAATCCCGTTTTCTCTGCAGAAGGCCATATCTTCTTCAAGCAGCACGCCAGGGTGAATGAGAATCTGATTCACCATGGGCTTTATTTTCGCGTTTTCCAGGAGATTCTCAAGATGCTCTCTGGAGAAGTTGCTGACGCCTATGGCTTTCAGTTTTCCTTCTTCATAGAGCTTTTCGAAAGCTCTCCAGGTATCCAGGTTATCGTCTTTCCAGTCGCTTTTATGCCCTTTCACCACCGGCCAGTGGATGAGATACAGGTCCAGATAATCGGTGCCCAGATCTTTCAGGGTCGTTTCCACTTCTTTCAAGACATTGTCGTATCCGTGGGCAGCGTTTCTCAGTTTGCTGGTGAGAAAGATCTCTTCCCGAGGGACTCCGCTTTCTCTGATTCCCTTTCCTACCAGAGCTTCATTGGCGTAGGCTCTGGCACAGTCTATGTGCCTGAATCCAACGTCTAAGGCATCCTTCACACCATTTATGCATTCATTGGGATCTTCATTCTGCCAGGTGCCGTATCCGATCACTGGAATTTCAAAACCATTGGATAGATTATATGTATTCATTCTGAAACCTCCCTTTTCATCTGATTATAGCATAACCTGTAATGCAATTTCCTTCTGCAGAGGGTTCTTTACCTAACTGTAAGTGACAACTTCATAAAATATTGAGATTTGCCGCATAAATGAGAATAGAGGCGTATAGGGGAGCATATATGATATGGTTTAGTCTGAGAAAGTATCACCAATCTATGAAATGGTATACATTATTTGACGAAACAAGATTAGTATTATATAATTAATAACTGGAATATTGTTATATTATATAAGTTTAGAGCTTTATATATCATTAAGGCTCTTTTTTATTTCACTGTAATAAGTATCGAAAAAAGGTAGGTGGTCAAATGAAGAAAATTGAAGTAAGAGATCTGACAAAGATCTTCGGCAAACACCCCAAGCAGGGCGTTCGTCTGCTGAAGGAAGGAAAGTCCAAAGATGAAATTCTGAAAGATACCGGCATGACCGTCGGGGTCAATAGAGTATCCTTTGATGTGGAAGCGGGAGAAGTCTTCGTCATCATGGGACTGTCAGGAAGTGGTAAATCTACGCTGATCCGTCTGGTGAACAGACTCATCGAGCCTAGTAACGGTACCATTCTCATCGACGGGGAGGATATCTCCAAGATGGACAAGAAACAGCTCATGGAAACAAGAAGAAAGAAACTGGGCATGGTGTTCCAGAATTTCGGACTCTTTCCCCACAGAACCATACAGGAAAACACCGGGTATGGACTGGAAGTCCAGAAGAAGGACAAAAGCGTCATTGCGGAGAAATCCAGACAGGCGCTGGAACTGGTTGGCCTGAAGGGCTATGAAGACCAGTATCCCAATCAGCTCTCCGGTGGTATGCAGCAGAGAGTCGGCCTTGCAAGAGCATTGGCCAACGACCCGGATATCCTTCTCATGGATGAGGCGTTTTCCGCACTGGATCCTCTTATCCGAAAAGGAATGCAGGATGAACTTCTGGACCTGCAGCAGAAAATGCAGAAGACCATCCTTTTCATCACCCATGATCTGGATGAAGCACTGAAGATCGGAGACCGGATTGCCCTCATGAAAGATGGGGTCATCGTTCAGATCGGAACGCCCGAGGAAATCATGACAAATCCGGCAGATGACTATGTGGAGAAGTTCGTGGAAGACGTGGACAGATCCAAGGTATTCACAGCAGGAAACGTCATGATCCGTCCCGAAACCATCCAGCTTGGCAAAGCAGGACCCAGAGTTGCGCTGCAGAGAATGAAGCAGGCAGGCATCTCCAGTGTCTACGTGACAAAAAATACCAATGAGCTCTATGGCATCGTCACAGCGGAAGCTGCAGCGGAGGCCATCAAAAACGGAGTGAAGGATCTGAATGAGATTGTAGATACGAATGTACCTACCGTTTCAGAGGATGTGGCTCTCATCGATCTGTTCGATAAGATCCACAATACACAGATCCCCATGGCTGTCACAGAGGATGGAGTCCTTAAGGGAATCATCGTCAGAGGCGCAGTTCTAGCAGCATTATCCAGAAACGAGGTGAAATCAGATGAATAACATACCACAGATTCCATTAGTGGAATGGACCGATACCATGGTCAGTTACCTGAGGCAGAATGCCCAGTGGATCTTTGAACCCATCAGTGAGTTTCTGGATACCTTCGTGGGTTATATCAGCGATGCACTGCTGTTTCTCCCACCATGGGTACTGATTCTTGTTCTGGTTGGCCTCACGGTCTATTTCACGAAGAAGATATGGGGACTGCCCGTATTTATTCTTTTCGGACTGCTTCTCATCTGGAACCTGGATTTCTGGGAAGGCACCATGATGACCCTGTCTCTGATTCTGGCGGCAAGTCTTGTGGCCATTGTCATCGGGATTCCTGTTGGCATCTGGATGGCGAAGAATTCCACCGTGGAAAGCATCGTGAAGCCGATTCTTGACTTCATGCAGACCATGCCGGCCTTTGTCTATCTGATTCCGGCCGTGTCGTTCTTCGGTATCGGAATGGTCCCAGGCATCATCGCCTCGGTGATCTTCGCCATGCCACCGGTGGTCAGGCTCACAAACCTGGGCATCCGGGAAGTGTCCAAAGAGCTCATTGAAGCAGCGGACGCCTTCGGTTCCACCGGAGCCCAGAAGCTCTTCAAGGTGCAGATTCCACTGGCCAAGAACACCATCATGCAGGGCGTGAACCAGACCATCATGCTGGCACTGTCCATGGTGGTCATCGCTTCCATGATCGGAGCGGAGGGTCTTGGAACAGAAGTCTACAGAGCCATCGGTAGAAACCAGGCAGGAATGGGCTTTGCGTCCGGACTTGCCATCGTTATCCTAGCGATCATTCTGGATCGACTGATCCAGGCCATGAACCGCACGAAGCACTAGGTTAGAAGTAACCTGTCATCAGGCAGGTTTTCACATACACAAGGAGGAATACAACATATGTTAAACAAGAAGTACAAGAAACTCATCACCGCATCCATAGCAGCCATGGCGATTTTCGTCGCAGGGTGTTCAGGAGCAGCAGAAGGGGAAGACCCTGCATCAGGAGAGACTTCTCTTGGCGAGCAGCTGGACTACACCATCACAGGAATCGATGCCGGTGCCGGTGTCGTAAGGTCTGCTGAAGAAGCTGTGGAAGCCTACGGCCTTGAGTACACGGTTCAGACCAGTTCGGGAGCAGCCATGACACAGGCACTTTCTGATGCCATTGCTAATGAAGAACCGATCATCGTGACCGGATGGAATCCGCACTGGAAATTCTCCAAGTATGATCTGAAGTATCTGGAAGATCCTAAGGGTGTCTTCGGAGAAGCAGAAAACATCAACACCATCGCAAGACTGGGACTGGAAGCGGATATGCCAGAAGCCTATCAGGTGCTGGACAACTTCTACTGGGAAGGCTCTGACATGGAAGATGTCATGGTGCAGATCAACGAAGGTGGAGAACCTGAAGAAGTTGCAAGAGAATGGGTGGACAACAATCAGGATAAGGTTTCCGTATGGACAGAAGGCGTAGAAGCTGTAGATGGACAGGAAATCAATCTGGCCTATGTGGCCTGGGACACTGAAATCGCGTCCACCAATGTCATCGGAACTGTTTTAGGAGACCTTGGTTATGATGTGACACTGACTCAGGTGGAAAACGGACCTATGTGGGAAGCGGTAGCTTCAGCGAAGACAGATGCCATCGTGGCAGCATGGCTTCCTGGAACTCATGGAGATCACTATGAGAAGTTTGAAGCGGAAATCGATGACCTGGGACCAAACCTTGAAGGTGCGGCCATCGGCCTCATCGTACCAGCGTATATGGACATTGATTCCATAGAAGATCTCATCGAAGACTAATAGAATCAGACTGCTGTGGAGGCGTTCCCTTGAAGGGGACGCCTCTTTGTGCACAGAAAAAAAGGAAGCGCAGATGCTGAAAAGCCATGGGCTTTAACAGTTATTTCATTTTTCATCCTCATGATGGTGGTATAATAGGCATAACCATAGAGCGATAGGATTTCGTGACTCGCGCATTGCAAAGACCAGCAGCCTCATTCTCTTTACTTGCCATTACAAGAACTTTCGATCTGATTTGGAGTGATGAAGATGATCAAAACTGGAAGAAGAAAGAACAAGTGGATTCTCATCGGTGTACTGCTTCTGATGGGCGCATTCCTGTTCTGGGGATGCGGAGGAAATGGTGATGCGGAAGAGCCCCAGGGAGAGCAGCCTTCTCAGGGAGAAGAAGTGACACCTGAGCCAGAAGAAGAGACGCCTGTAGAGGAGCCGGAAGAAGCCGAGGAGCCGGAAGCGGAGAATGAAATCAGTGAGGAGGAACTCGCAGATCTATTCACCGGTGGAAGGGAAATGGATGAGTTCTATTATGAGATGAAAGTCACCGGCATGGGAGAAGAAGACTATACCACGAAGATGTACATGAAAAGCGGACTCATGCGTATGGAAAGTGAAATCATGGGGCAGAGCGCTATGATGATCTATACGGAGGATGCATTCTATACTCTGGACCCTCAGTCAAAGACAGCCATCAAAATGCCGATGGAAATGGATGAAGAGGAAGAAAGAGATGTCCCCACCCTGGAGGATTTCACGGATGATGTGGATGAGAGCAGCATGAATTATCTGGGCAAGGAGACCATATACGGCATAACCTGCCATGTGGTGGAGAGCAGAGAGATCGGTTCGGACTACCAGGTGAAGATGTGGCTTCATGAAGAGTACGGGTTCCCCATAAGAGTGGAAACCAGGATGGGAAATGATGAAGTGTATGTGTCAGAAGTCACGGATTTCAAGGTAGGCGGTCTATCCGACGACCTCTTTGAAGTACCGGAAGGATACCAGATTGTGGATCTCGACAGTATGATGCCTACGGCACCTTAGGCTGGAGTTCCATTGAAAGATCAAGACCATAAAAGAGTTGTCCTGAGCACGAAAGGGGATTGCACCTTCAGGGCGGCTCTTTTTCATATGCGGAGCTGGCAGGAAGATGGAGTAGAAGGTAGTCTGCAGGCAAGGGATGAAGGGGGAGATCAGCTAAATCATCATTGTGTGAAGAGGTCAATATCGGTATACTGAAATGAAAGATCCTGGAGACCCGCTGTAAGGTTTCCATGGCCACGGAGAAATTGCAGGGAAGAATGCAGAAGAATAGGAGAAGGTAGGGAAATAATATGAGACTGACAGTATTTGATATCGGGGGATCCAGTGTGAAGCATGCCTTATGGGATGGAGAACATCTGGTAAGAAAGAGTGCTTTTCCCACCCCGAAAACCTGGGAAGCCATGAAAGCGGAAATGGAGAAGGTCAAAGAGATCCATGATCAGGGAGGGGTCGTTGAGGGCATCGCTATGAGCTGCCCGGGGGCAGTGAACAGGGAGACGGGTATCATCGGAGGTCTCAGCGCAGTATCCTACATCCATGGTTTTCCGATTCGTGAAGAACTGGAAGGGCTTTTTCACCTGCCCGTCAGCATGGAGAATGATGCCAACTGCGCTGCCCTTGCCGAGCTTCATGAGGGGGTCGCGAAAGATGTGGACCATGCGCTTTTTCTTATCATCGGTTCCGGTATTGGGGGCACGGTGATTCAGGGAAGAAAAATTCACAGAGGGAAGAATCTATTCGGAGGGGAGTTCGGCTACATGCTGCTGGATGAGAGCCATACGTTAAGCGCTCTGGGCAGTCCCGTGAAAGCAGCGGAGCGTTACAGGATAGAAATGGGGCTGGATGTTGCAGATGGCACCCTTCTTTTCAGGGAAGCGGACCGAGGGGAACCCACAGCGATGAAGCATGTGGAAAGCCTCGTGGATGCACTGGCCAGGGGCATCTACAATCTTTCTGTGGCATTTAATCCGGACCTTGTGATTCTAGGGGGAGGGATTTCCGACCGGGAAGACCTCATAGAGCGCATTTCAGGGAAAGTGGTGCAGCATCTGAAGGACCGGGGCGCAGAGGCTCTTGACGTGTCCATTGTTCCCTGCACCTTCAGAAATGACGCCAATCTCCTTGGAGCCGTATTGAATTTCCTTGAGCCGGATCAGAAATGAAGCAGCATGATGAAACGTGTGGTAAAAGCAGAGCGAAGAGCCTGCTTTTTTTCATTTCACGGATTATTTTTACAAAATTATTGTAAAACAATAATTTATGGCGTATACTACAGGTATTAAATTATCGTAAGACAATAATTCATGGAGGATGGTATGAAACAGAATATCTTTAAGAAAATACTCGTAGTCGAAGGGGTTCTCCTAGTGGCGTTTTTCCTTCTGAAAGCAAGCCTGCCTGAAGTCTTCAGTTCCCTCATGGCCTTTCCTTTTGAACAGATCGGAAAGCTTTTGAGAGAACTGTCCCTCTCTGGAAATCCAGGCAATATCCTGGCGCTGGTTCTTTATCTTCTTCTGAGCTTTATCCCTGCAGTGTTTTTTCTGGACAGATTCAGAAAGAAGAAGGTGGAGAAGGAAGAGTATCTGCTGCTGCTCTTAAGTGGAGTACTGCTTCTTGTTCTGTACTACATGATCAATCCAGGTAGAATGGGCATGGTATTTGGAAGTGCGGCAGGTGCACCTGTGGGGAAAGCTTTCCTTGGAGGAAGTGTCTACTCGGTTCTGATCGCTTATATCGTTATGAAGGCTCTACGGATTTTTCTTGGCGCGGAGAAGCGTGAGATATCGAAGTATCTGGCGTGGCTCCTTGGTTTTCTGAACATCCTTTTCGTGTTCAACGTATTCGGATTGTCTTTTGGAGGCTATCTGGAAGCGAGGAAGAGCTTTCTTGCAGGAAACACGGATCCCAGCCAGAATCTGTTCCTCAGCGAGGTGTTTCTCCTTCTTCAGCACCTTGTAAGGGCTCTGCCCTATTTTCTGAGCATCTTCCTTGTGAACCATCTCATGGGGCTCTTTGATGAGATCAGAAAAGACAGATTCTCGGAGAAGACGATGAAGAAAGCCCAAGCACTCACAAGACTTTCCGTGAAAGTCATGGGCGCCATTGTGTTATCGGGCATGGGGATCCATATCCTGCAGCTGATCTTCATGAAGGAGATTCTGTCTATTCACGGAACCCTTGTGATTCCGGTGATGCCCATGATCTTTGTTCTAGGGGTGCTTCTCGCTACGCAGTTCGTCAGTGAGAACAAGAGACTGAAGGAAGACAATGATCTGTTTATTTAGGAGGTGTGGATATTGGCGATTACAGTGCATCTGGAAGAGGTGCTGAAAGATCGGGGGATGACCTCCAAGGAGCTTTGCCAGAAGGTAGGCATCACAGAGGCGAATCTGTCCATTCTCCGAAGCGGAAAAGCCAAGGGCATCCGTTTCGGCACCGTGAACAGAATCTGCTACTTTCTCAGCTGTGACGTGGGAGACATCCTGAAATTCGATGGAAATCTGGAGGAGAATGATGAAAATGAAAAAGAGTAGGAAGACTGGAATTGTGACTCTCTTCCTGTCCATGATGATGATTCTGGCAGGATGTCAGCTGGCTGTGGAGGAAGGTAGTGAAACTTCTGTGGAGGACAGGCTCATCGGAGCGCTGATCACTACAGACTCCATGAGTTCCTTGTGGGGAGAGCAGGAGCTGACTCCGGAGATGTTTGAGGACATGGAAGATGGAGCACTGATTCTGGAGGAATATGAAAACAGGAGTGAGGGCGTTCATTATGCCATTCCTTCCTATGAAGGTAAGAAATACGTGTTTGAAGGGATCGACGGATATTCCATGTTTGTGGCGGTGATGCATATGGAAGAGGAGAATGAGACCTACAGCACTTCTGTGGCTGATCCTGAAATCAGCGATCTGAGCACCCATATCACTGCAGGAGATGTGGAGAAAATCGAGCTCACAGGAACCATCTATTTCTCGGAAAACAGAGCAGAACGTCCCTGGCATATGAATCCTGTCTATCAGAAGGAAAACGGTGTGGTCTATGCTATGCCGGGGGGCATGGGCTTCTCCATGGGAGGAGAAACAGGAGAAGGCACATCAGGCTCCACCCGGACGGATCAGGCCCTGAGCTATACGGAAAACGGCGAGACAAAGTCTTTTGAATCTCATATCGAGATCAACTATACATTCATGTATGCGCCAAGCAGAATCACAGTGGTGGAGATGAATGCAGACAACCAGGTGCTGATCCGAAGAGAGTATGAACCCGGAAAGCTGCCGGAGGAGATGGGAACCAATGAGGAAGCGGAGTATCTCATCATCGAGACGGAAAAGACCGGGGAAGACGGAAAGACTTTCGTGGAAAGAGAAATCGTCAACCAGGGTGAGGAATCCTTTGCCAGCTTCTACGAAATGGAAGACGGCATCATCAGTAAGATGATGACCATCATTCTCTGGAGAGGATAAGCTCACAAGGGTAGTGTAGGACAGAAGAATCAGATCGGCAACAGAACAATATAGGTAATCGACTCTCTCATAGCATGAAAGAGGGAGGATGAACTCTTCCAGAAAGACGCTGGGGATTACTGGGAAACAGAAAGAAATGCAGATGAATCACACCAATTCGGTGGAGTGAACCATGTAAGATTTCTTCAGAAGACTGTGACCATAAGGGGACTGAAAAGTCTTCGTATGGTCACTTTTTATGCTGTTTTCGCGAAGCGCCCAATGAATTACAGAAATATGTTTTCATTTTTTTCATCAAAAATTCTTGTGTTGAGTATATACTGGGATTGAAATTATGTGAAAGATAAGTCAATCAGTGGTTAACAGTGCAGTTGCATCAATCTGTCACGTGGGAGATCAGCTTCTTGTTTATTTTATGGTTGTGCCTTTGAAAATTTGCTTCAGCAGTTTTTTCATTATCAAGTTGCTCTACGATCTGAAGGAGGGTCTATATCATGTCCATTAAGCGAAGAAGATTCATGGCGATTTTTACCGCTGCGGTACTTCTTTTTGCATCCTCTGGTATCAGCGCACCAGCTTCAGTCCATGCAGATACCAGGGAGCTTGTCTATGTTGCCCTTGGCGACTCGGTCTCCTATGGGATGAGTGCTACGCCCGGCAATGGATACACGGAACTTTTCAAAACCTATCTCGATGGCAACCCCAAATATTCCATGGTGAACGATCTCAATCTGAGCGTGCCTGGATTTACTGCAGAAGACCTGTATAGGCAGGTCAAAGACCGAAATTATGCTGAGCTTATTCACGGTGCGGATATCATCACTGTGAACATCGGAGGAAACAACATTCTAGGAGCGGTCGTAGGACTTGTGAAGCAGCTTTATCCCGAAGCGCCGGATACACTGGAAGGACTGAATCAGGCTGTGAATGCGGATCCCTCTCGTATTGCTGCCATTCTGGAAAAGCTGAATGACCCCACATCACCTGAGAGCATGGCCCTGACCCTGGCTCTGGCATCGGATGTCACGAGTTTTAAACTGTATTATCCGCTTCTCCTGAAAGAGATAAGAGCCCTTGCACCAGATGCTGAAATCTATGTGAGTACGCTGTACAGTCCCGTGGAGTCGGATTCAGACATAGCCATGCTTCTGAATCCATATATTCACAGCATCAACCTCTCCATCAGAGCATACCAGTTCAGATACAGATACAATGTGGTGGATGTATACAGTGCCATTAGAATAACAGCGAAAAAGGTAGTGGAGTTCAATATCACAGACGATTCGTTTAATGTGGATATCCATCCCAATGATGAGGGGCATGGCGTGATTTTCAGGACGCTGAAACTGAGACTGTGGAGTGCACACTCCAGATATTATTACAGTTGAAGTAATCAGGATTTCTTGACTTGATATCAAAATTCATGCGCTACAGACAATTCCAAGCGCTTTTTCTGGACGCATCAATGAAACCAAAGATAAGCTGTGGCTAGGATGAATAACTCGGCGAAAAACAGGTAAATCCCTCATGGACGGTATCTGTTTTTTTGCTTGTTGAGAAGAAAACACCTTCGTGGTATGTGTAGCTATAGACAGGGTCCTAGATGATGAAAGATAGATAAGATTGAATAATCCATAGCAACTGAAAAAGAGGAGCACATTGTATCTATAGCATAGTTTCAGAGTGAACAGCTCTCTTCTTGAACGTCTTCTGGGTTTGGAACCAGGCTGCATTTTATAGGGGATCGCTTCATTTCTTTCGTCTAGATTTCTGTCTGTGAGCATGACAAGTGATATGCCCAGTCGGAAATGGAAAAGACCGCTGCATTGCTCTATTTCATAGCGCTGCAACGGCATACTGCTTTTTGTCTTTTCCTTTTCTCTGCTTTTTCAGCTAGCCTCTCAGTACACTCAGATCTGGTCCTCTTCCCTCCAGCATATCTTTCACTCTTCTTCCGATGAGTGTGCTGTAGATCGGATGGGTAAGAATGTAGAACTGATCTTCTTCAATGCCGTTGAGCACACTCATGCCGATGCTGTCAATGGGCATGCCGGTTCTGATGACAAATTCCGCTTTCTTCTGACCACTGTAATAATCCGGGCTGCTATAGTATGGATCGCTTTTATCCATGAATCTTTCGGGACGATGTCTTTCATAATTGTGCAGGTCTGTCTGGACGAAGCCCGGACAGAATACGGACATTCTGATATTGGCGCCGATGGCCTGCAGGTCATAGCTGGTGCTCTCCGTCAGTGCAACACTGGCATGCTTTGTGGTGTGGTATGCAGGCATACCGTTGGAAGTGATGAGCCCTGCCACGGATGCCACATTAAGAATGTGACATTCTGTTTTCTGCTTCAGCATAATGGGAATGACTCTTCTCATGGCATATACTTGACTCATGAGGTTCGCACCGATGATCCAGTCCCAGTCCTGAAGAGGAAGTTTCCATACCGGACCTGAAATGGCCACGCCTGCATTGTTGACCAGAAAATCTATGCTCCCGTAGGTATCAAGCGCGACATCCACCATCTTCTGGACTTCAGCATCAAGAGTCACATCGCAGTGTACGCCTGTGACTTCTGCGCCTTTCTCTTTAAGAAAGGAAACCGCCGCTTTAAGGTCGTTCTCATCAATATCCGCTAGGACAAGTTTCATCTGTCTTTCTGCACATTCTTTTGCGATTTCGAAGCCGAATCCGTTGCCGGCACCGGTGATCAGTGCAACTTTATTTTTAAATTCTTTCATATTCAAAGACTCCTTTCTCTAATAGGTAGTAAAGGCGAATGCCTGAGTGTATCCATCCTTGATGGCCTCTTGTATACGGCCTGCCTGGTCAGCATCACCAATGACTCTGATGTTTTCGAAGGATTCACTGAAAGCCTGGACCATTTCTCTTCTAGGCGTCACGCCAAGGGCAAGTACAACGGTGTCGGCTTCCACCATAGATAGCTGGGATGTCATCTGATTCATGAGAGTGATGCTGTCCTCAGAGATGGACATCAGCCTGTGATTGGACAGTATGGTCGGATCATGTTTGCCAAATCGTATCATGAGATCAGCAAGAATGGTTCTATTGACGCCAGGACCGATGGTCTTCTGCATCTCCACCAGTGTCACAGCATGTCCTCGATCAGCCAGAAGCTCCGCAGTTTCCAGTCCGGTCAGTCCTGAACCGATGACAGCCACTTTTCCCTGAGGTGTGGATTTTCCCGTGAGTACATCCTCCGCTTTCATGACGTTTGCACCATCAATACCTGGAATAGGAGGGATGGTAGGCGAGGCGCCTACAGCCACAAACACACCTGCAGGATCAAGACTTCTGACCAGTTCCACTGTGGCTTTCGTATTCCTTCTCACTTCCACACCGCTTTCCTCAATTTCACGGATGAGTCCATTGGTCATGAGATGTACTTTTTCTTTGATGGGCGCTTTATCTGCAACATTCAGGGTGCCACCGAGTTTTTCTCTCTCGTCGAATAAAATGGTATGGAAACCCTTCTGATCAAGTACCAGAGCTGCCTGCATACCAGCAGGTCCACCGCCAACCACTGCAACGGTCTTACCATGACCATTCTTCTCCAGTGAGGAAAATTCAAGTTCTCTGCCAAGAGCTCCATTTACACTGCATTTGATGTGTCTGCCTTGATTCAGTTCAGCAAAGCAGTTCAGGCAACCGATGCATTTTCTGATTTCATCACTTCTGCCTTCTTTCGCTTTCTTCACCCAGTAAGGATCTGCCAGATGCCCTCTTGCTACGCCCACAAAATCACATACACCTGATTCAAGAAGTTTTTCAGCGGTTTCCGGATCTTTGATGTTGTTTACGGCAATGACTGGAATCCTCACATTTTTTCGGACTTCTTCTGCCAGATGTTTTTTCCAGCCCTGGGGATAGGATCCAGGCTCGATGATCGTTGTTGCACTTTCATAGGTTCCGCTGCTGACATTGATGGCATCAATGCCATAGCTTTCCAGTGTGCGCGCGATCTTCACTGAGTCATCCAGCTTGAGCCCACCATCCACATACTCGTCTGCACTGATTCTGACAGAAATAGGGAAGTCCGCTCCGCACATGTATTTGATGCCTGTGATGATTTCTGATACGATACGCAGTCTGTTGGTGAAGCTGCCACCGTATTTGTCTGTTCGTTTGTTGCTGTAAGGAGATACAAACTGATTGAGCAGATACCCGTGAGCAACGTGAAGCTCAACCCCATCCGCTCCTGCTGTCTTGGCGATGACGGCGCCTTTAATGAATTTTCTGACGAGACCTTCACATTCCTCTGTGGTCAGTGCTCTTGGCATTTCCTGAGTCACCTGACACATGATGGCTGATGGTGCAACAATCTGCTTTCCGCCTAGCAGATGGCTTTTGGTTTCTCGTCCCGGGTGATGCAGCTGAATGAAGACTTTTGTACCGTATTTCTGGATGGTTTCGATCATCCTCTCCAGATGAGGAATATGTCTGCCTTCAGTGACAGAAAGCTGATTCGGTGTGCCGACCCCAAACTCGTCATCGATTCTGGCGATTTCTGTTATGATGAGACCCACGCCTCCCTTAGCACGTTCTTCATAGTATTTCGTGATGACCTCATTGGCTTCTCCCATGGAGTTCGCCAGATTCACACCCATAGCGGTCATGACCACACGGTTTTTCAGATGGACGTTGCCGATTGATCCTCTTTCAAATAACTTTTCGTAATTCATAATACACTCCTTATAGTAGGTTTTCTGATTAGTTCAGGCATTCTGAACAATAACTGTTAGTGTTGCGGGGATGGCAGAAGGAAAGTGCAGATGCAATATCCGTTTCGGAATGCGCATCTGTTATTAAACAGTAAAGCGCTGACTGACAATTCATGAATAGTCTGTTATAATAATAACAAAGGGTGCGATATAGGGATAGATGAATGATGCAAGAATAAATGCAAAGCTTTTGTGCTATTTGCACAAAGGCTACCGGTACGGAAAGGAGCCTGAGGATATATGAGATTCAGTCAGCTTAAGAATCGTCTGGAAAATGACTACGGTCTGGTATTTCTGGACGCACGGATCCGAGAGGAAGATGAGATTGAAGAAATAGCACTTCTGGAAGCAGGGGCAGAAGCTCGAGAAAAGGTGCTTTATGTTGCACCTTCGGATACTTTTTTCTCCTGGCAGAAAAGCAGAGAAGGAAAATTGCCAGAGAAAAGGAATTTGCTTCTCGGGCTGAAAAAGGGAAGAGAAGATGAGGATGACCTCTCACCATGCAGAGGTGAGATTCAAAGTACAGGGAACATTGAAAGCTATGCAGCCGTCAGTGAAATGGAGATTCTGAAAACTCTTCAGGCCGCAAATAACATTCTGCATGAGGAAAAAAGAACCGGAACGGAAATGGCTGAGCTCATGGCACTGACCATGAAAGCCAATGATCTGAAGGAGATGATTGCTTCTGTTTCGGTGAAACTGGAAAATCCAATTATCCTTATTGATTCAGGATTCAAGATTCTGGATGTGTCTTCAGCGGATTCCATTGATGATCCCATCTGGAAGAAGAATCTGGAAAGAGGATACTGTTCCTATGAATTTATAAGAGAAGTGCAGAAACTAGAGGAAAAGGGACCCTTTCCCAGCAATTCCACCGCCTTTGAAGTGATCTGCCGGTTTTCTCTCTACCGGAAATTGTGCAGTAAGATTTTCTGGAAAAATCATCTGGTAGGATATGTGATTCTGCTGGAAAAGAACAAAGCGAAAGAAGCCCTGGCAGAAGCGTTTCTTCCCTATCTTGGCAGTGCTGTCTGTGAAATGCTCCAACGCTCGGAAAAGCACAGAGGGATTTTTGGTTCTCAGAGAGAAAACCTGCTCTATGAACTTCTTCATGGTGGAGAGGAGGAGCTGATTCGTATACGCATGAAAAACAGCAGGATGGATTTTCCGGAAAAGGTGGCGTGCCTTGTGGTTCGACCCAATGAATACCTAAACAGTATTCATGCAGCTGAATTCCTCAAGGAACAGATCCTGCGGATACTGCCAGATTCATCCTATCTGAAAGAGAAGAATCAGATGGTATTTATTGTGCGCATCCAGAAAGATGGAAAGTTGAAAGCAGAAGAGGAGAAGAGGCTTCTTTCCTTATTTCATAAGGGTGTGGAGCATATAGGAATCAGTAGACCCTGTGAGAATATCATGAACCTGAAGGAGGTCTACAGGCAATGCATAAAGCTCTACAGAATCAGAGAGAGACTGCGTGTAGAGGATGAAATCATGTATTTTGAAAAGTACAGCTTCTATGTCATGATCAGTGAAATGAAAGAAAGAGAGCTCTTTCAGTTTTCTCATCCTGCATTAAGAACGCTTAGAGAGCATGATCAGGCACATAACAGTGAACTTTATGAGACGCTTTGCGTATTCACACGATGCCGTGGCCATATGATCAAAGCGGCAGAAATACTCTCTATTCACAGAAACAGTCTTTCATACAGAATCAGTCGGATTCTTGATCTCACCGGCCTTGATCTTCAGGATGATGAAGAGATCTTCCGGCTCATCTGCGGATTCAAACTGGAACAGTATCTCCGGGTTTCAGGGTCAGTATAATGAAATCTCAAAGCACAATAAAACCCACTCATGACGAGTGGGTTTTTATTAATATGAGTTTAGCTATGGGAGCTATGCACTCATGGGGAGCGATTTTTCTTTCATCCTCTCTCTGAAGAGAAGATAGAACAGGAGTGTACCCATCAGGTAGAAGACGATGGTCAAGGCATAGGGAGCATTGTAGCTGATGCGCTCCATCATGCCGCCACCTACGTAGATGCCTAAGGCACGGGCGATGTTGTTGACCATGACGCGCATGGCGCTCATGAAGGGCCTCTGCTGTTCTTCCACTATATCCATGGCGATGTTTCTTATGAGCGGCTGTCCCATGTTCATGAGAGAGCTTCGAAGAAAGAAGGCGATGGCCACAATGACGATTCCCTGGGGGAACCCGATGGCGATGAGCAGTGGAATGCTTAAGATCTGTGTCATGACGATGGTTTTATAGTTACCGATCTTTCTGCTTAAGTAAGGGACACTGAGTCCACCGAAAACGGTGCCCAGCTGCGCAAAGCTCAGAATCAGTCCCACAAGGCTTTCCGTGGTTTCCAGCATGTACTTCAGGTAGACGCCGAAGAAGGGAACCACAAGTCCGGCACCAAGGCCTATGAGGCCTGTGTATGTAAGAAAGATGATATTCTGCTTCGTGAAGAAGGAATGAATCTCTTTCAGATTCAGCTGCTTGTCTCTTTTCACCGGTTTCGGTTTCAGGAGACTTAAGGGAATGATGGCCACAAGGCTCAGGATGCTGACGGCAATGAGCGCATAGCGTATGGCGATGGCATCCGTGGCGACTCTGGTCGCAAAGATGTCAGCCAGAAATCCTGTGAGAAGGGAACCGGACATGAATGCCGCGTTTCTTGTGGCAAAGGTGAGGCTGAAGGCATGGACTCTTTCTTCCCCGCTGGTCTGATTGAAGATGAAAGGAGACTCCACAGTCAGCATGGCTGCCTGACCGAATCCGAAAAGCACCGAGATGACTTCCATGAGTCGGATGTTTTCCACCATGACGATGAGAATGCTTGTGATGCCTACAGTGAAAAGGCCGAGGATCAGCGTTCTTTTATGACCGAGCTTGCCTGCAATGAAAGCGATCAAAAAGGTGAAGATCCCTACAGATAATCTCCTCAGAGACAGGATGCTGCCCACGACGCTTTCAGGATAACCGATTTCCTTGATGTAGATCCCAAAGAATCCGTTGAAGGATGCAGAGGTCAGTCCATAAAGAAAGACGATCAGTATAAATTTTTTAATAACCGGATTTAATTTTCGATAACTCATATACCTATTGTAAAGCTTACAATCCCTGTTTACAATTTCATGCAATACAACAATTTTGAAAATCAATACAAAATCTGCTTGACGACCGGTTTATCCGGGAAAGAATTTCTGAAGTGCGTGAACAGGATATTAATGAATCATAAAGTTATTTAGAGATTGTATATAGTATGTTATCTTTGTGTCTTGATATTTGATGATAGAATAGTAGTATAGTATTAAAATTAAATCTGAGAGGAGAATATACTGATGAAAAGACTTGAAAACAAAGTCGCGCTGATTACTGGTGCAGGTTCCGGAATGGGGAAAGCCCAGGCCATCCTATTTGCCGAAGAAGGTGCGAAAATCATTGCAGCTGACATCAATAAGGATGGATTGAACAAAACCGTGGAAGAAATCGAGAAAAACGGTGGCAGCGCCTTTGCTGTTGAAATCGACGTATCGGATAAAAGCAGCGTGGAGGAAGGCGTCAGGAAGGGACTGGAGAAATATGGAAAGATAGACATTTTAAGCAATACAGCAGGAATTCTTGATGACTACAAACCAACACTGGATACGCCGGAGAAGCTCTGGGACAAGATCATGTCCGTGAATCTGAAAGGTGTATACTTCATGACCAATGCAGTGCTTCCACAGATGATTGAAAGAGAAGAAGGAACCATCGTGAACATCGCTTCCATTGCAGCCTTTGTGGCAGGTGGAGGAGGAGCAGCCTATACTTCGGCCAAGCATGCCATAGCGGGATATACGAAGCAGCTGTCCTTTGACTACGGCAAGAAAGGAATCAGGGTCAATGCCATCGCACCTGGTGCGGTGGAAACAGGTATGACCAAAGAAATCTTTGAAGAAGGATCAGCTGATGTCATGGAAGCGGTGAAATCCGTGCCTGCAGGAAGATATGGACAGCCTGAAGAAATTGCCAGTGTCGCACTGTTTCTTGCGAGCGAGGAATCCTCCTTCATGCATGGAGCCATCGTTCCGGTAGATGGTGGATGGATCGTGAAATAAGAGAAGTTAGAAGCGGATAGAGTCTGATTGGAGAAATGAGAAGAACGGTGTATGCTGTTCTTCTTTTTTATGCCGCTTTTTTTGATAGAATAGAAGAAGAAAAGAAGAAAAGAAGAAAAGAAGATATGAGGTGTGAAGAATACATGGCGATAGAAGAAGTGAAGGCGTATTTCAGAAAGCTGGGCATGGAGGAGAAGGTCATGGAGTTTGCCGTGTCCAGTGCCACCGTGGAGCTGGCAGCGGAAGCTGCAGGTGTCATTCCAGGAAGAATCGCAAAAACCCTGTCCTTTTACGGGGAAGAGGGAGCCATTCTTGTGGTCACGGCAGGAGATGCCAAGGTGGACAGCAGGAAATTCAAGGCAAGATTTGAAAGAAAAGCGAAAATGGTCAGAGCAGAAGATGTGGAGAAGCTCACAGGCCATGCGGTGGGCGGGGTTTGTCCTTTTGCAGTGCCAGAGGATGCTTTGGTCTTTCTGGATCTGTCTCTGAAAAGATATGATAGTGTATTTCCTGCCTGCGGCAGTGCCAACAGTGCCATTGAGCTTGCTCCGGAGGAACTTTTCAGATATGCAGGTGCGCTGGAATGGGTGGATGTATGTAAAGAGTGGGAGGAAAGATAGTCTATTGCACTCCTTTTTCATGTAATATCCATGTTATTTTAGAAAACGGTGTGGGGCAACGGAAGATTCTACT
>NZ_JBINJW010000023.1:0-48000 GCF_043951855.1 Proteiniclasticum sp. C24MP | reverse complement strand
ATTATCCTACTGGAGCATCAATTATTCTTTGCTGAATTTCTTTTGTTATTCGATACCTAGAAGGTCTTTTTTCTATTTTTTCAATATACTTTAACTCAGTTAGAGTAGTTAACGATTTGCGAATCATATATCTTGATTCTTTTACTGTGTCACTTATTTCTGAATCAAAAAGCGGTTTTTCAAATAGCCAAGATTGCGCCAATAAGAATAGAATTCTTTTGTCTAATCCATTTCCTTTTAACTCATCAATAACAGTATTAGCCTTGTTTAATAATTCGATTTTTTCCGCAAGATCCTCGATGAGTCTTTTCTGCCCTTCACTCACTATTTTCAACATTTGAAAAACAAACATTGTTCCTTCTCCGTAATTATTCGGATCAGATGTTTCTGTAAAAGCTTCGTAATATTTGTTTTTTCTACTACTGATCATGTATGAAAAGCTAATAGCCGTCAATGGATCTAGTTTCTGTGCTAAATACTTACAAGTGATATATCTCCCAACTCTTCCATTTCCATCATAGAAGGGATGTATATATTCAAAGTAGTAATGACCAATCATGATCTTAATTAAATATGGATAGTTTTCAGAATTGATCAAGTCAAGAAACAACGCTAAATTATTCTTTATAGTAGACTCATTAATATCTCCTCGATGCAATATCTCATTTGTATTACTTTGAATCAAAACCTCTCCTGCTCGAAATAAATCACCATCTAACTTATCTTCCTCATCAATTTCACCTTCCACCATCTGATTATATATTGATCTAATTTCCTTAACTTCATTAATTGGAGAAAAATCATCATAAAACAGTGAGAGATATGATTTCACGATGCCTGAAAATCTCTCGTTTTTTGCTTTTTTATTCTGAACTGAAATTATTGCATCATCAATTTCCTTTCTTGTACTCCTTACTCCCTCTATTTCATTTGTACTTTGAATTTCTTCAATCAAGACATTATGAAAGTATTGTTCCTCACCAACACCAGGGACTTTTGTTAGCATACTATTGATTTTGGCTGCATTTTCTTCAATAGTTTCCTGCATCATATCTAACTCAGTGTTGTTAACAACAAACAGCTCATACGCCTGAGATTGCCTTAGCCCCCTTAAAATCGGGTGTATTTTTACATTTGTTTTATATGTGCAGTAATCATTAATTCGTTTTTCGTATTCATTTTTCGCCTTTTCAGGATTATCGTACCTTATTATTCTTAAAGCTTTGTATTTTTTCACTAAAATCACCCTCACACTCGTCATTAATTAAAATATACGCTATTTTTAATTTTAATGATAGAGATTTATTCTTTTTTATCCAAATATTTCTTTTATTTGATACTATCGACCATCAATATTTAATTATGGTAAATAAATAAGAAATAGCAAAAACTAGAAGTTTAACCTTCCAGCTTCTCTAATTCTTCTATACCTTTTCTGAATATACGTGATAGATGATTCACCGAATAACCTACTTCTCCAGCAATCTCACCATTTGATTTCTGATCTATGTATCTCATGAAGAAGATTTCTCTCAGTAAGGATCTTCAAGACTATTAATCAGATTTATGATATCGTTGCGTTTCCGTTTAACCTGTTCGATATACTCCAGGAGATTACTCTTGTATTCTCTTACACTTTTATGATGAGAATATTTCTTCACTACACAATCATCCAGCATCCCATTGAAGCTATCAATCTCAATCCCTAGCATGTGATATGCTTCCAGCTTCTTTCTAATCACATTAACCCCCTCATACTTACAATCTCAACGATCTTCTTGTTTTCTGTCCTGAAGTCCATGATAGATCTGTAAGCTAGATTTCTTTCAAGCTCACCATAAGAGCGTTTCAGATAGTCATACCCTACAAAGGCAACAACTATTCCAGTATCATCAACTTCCTTGACCGTAACCTGTACCGTTTTCTTCAATCCGTCCTTAGATGTTCCGGTAATTACTGTGATACTGTCTCCGACCTCAATAGTTCTTGCTGCAACTGTCCTTATTGCGTTTTCACATTGTTTCCATAAAGCTCAATCTGTCTAATCAATTTTACGAGAATCTATAAATATTATTTCCCTACAGTAAATTGACACTACCCTCAACAGTTACGTTTCTTGCTTATCTTCTTTGAAACCACCATAATGAAAGAAAGGAACAATTCTGATTACAAGGGGGGTTATTTATGATTTATATCACTGGTGATGTACATGGAAAACCTGATCGATTTCTACCTGAAAACACACCTGTTGTAAAGGAACTGAGTAAAAAAGACTATTTTCTCATTGCAGGAGACTTCGGATTTCTTTTCAGAATGGATGAAAAGGAACAGGATCGTCTGGATGATCTGGAAAATCTCCCCTTCACCATTCTCTTCATAGACGGAAACCATGAAAATTTCGATGCCTTGAACAGTTATCCAATTGAAATGTGGCATGGTGGAAAAATACATCGGATCAGAAAAAACATCCTCCATCTCATGAGAGGCCAGGTCTTCACCATCGAAAACCGCACTTTCTTCACCATGGGTGGAGGCTACAGCATCGATAAGTTCCTTCGAAAAGAAGGTATTTCCTGGTGGAAAGAAGAGATTCCATCCGAGGAGGAGTTCGAGGAAGCCAGAAAGAACCTCAAAGCTCATGATTTCAAGGTGGACTACATCATTACCCATGCAGCTCCGGAAAAAATCATGAACATGATTTTCCCCAATCACGCGCCCGAGCTGAAACTGAATCTCTTTCTTCAGGAAGTCATGGATAAAACCCAGTATGCCCATTGGTATTTCGGACACCTGCATCAGGAGAACACTTACCCTTACAATGTGACGCAGCTCTACGAAAACGGACTGGTCCTAGAAACCGATGAATAGTATGATCTACATATAGTCTGAATGCTGAAGGAGCATCAGGAAAGCTTTGAAAAGTCTTCCTGATGCTCCTTCTTTTCTGATCCATTCGTTCTGAACTAGTTCTGACTGATTATCTATTTTATGAATCCAGATGATCCTTGGTTTCTTCTACGAGTTTCCTCATAAGCTCCTTGACGGATAGAATCTCATCGACTCTGTAGGCATTAGCTCCTGCAAAGATCAGCCCTTCTGTCCCCTCCGCTGAATGAATGAGCGCATCAGAGATGCAGTATGGCGTCGTTCTCGGATCGCAGGGAATCAGGCAGTTGTAGCAACGCTTCACTGGGATATTTCCCTGATCAAGCTTTCTGGTGAAGGCATTCTCTATGGCTCTACCAGGCATGCCCACAGGACTTTTCACAAGTCTGATGTCCTCTGCTCTTGCATGCACATAGGACATTTTGAAATCAAGGTCCGCATTGCATTCTTCCGTGGCAACAAATCGGGTGCCCATCTGGACTCCTGACGCACCCAGCTTGAGATAATGAGCAATGTCCTTTCCATCAAAAATCCCCCCGGCAACAACCACCGGAATCTTCACCTCATACTTTTCCTCAAAGGGTCTGATTTCCTCCAGCACTTCCTTTAAGATCTCCTCCAGGTCCATATAGCTTTCACTTTCCATGACCTCTTTCTTGAAGCCCAGATGTCCCCCGGCCAGTGGACCTTCCACAATGAACATGTCCGCAGGAATGCCGAACTTCTTGTCGTAGACCTTGGAAATCAGTCTTGCGGCTTTTCCGGATGAAACCACAGGCGCAATTTTCGTTTCTGTACCTTCCACCATTTTAGGAAGATCAAGAGGAAGTCCTGCTCCTGTGACGATAAGATCGATGCCTTCCTCGATGGCTGTAAGAATGAGTTCATCATAGGTTGTCATGGCAGCAAGCAGATTGACGCCGATGATTCCTTCCGGTGCAATTTCTCTTGCTTTTCGGATTTCCTCCCTCATCGCTCTTTTATTGGCTTCCAGATTGTTCTTCTGAAAATCTTCTTCCCTGTATCCGATCTGCACACCTGAAATGATGCCGATGCCGCCCTCTTTTGCTACAGCCCCTGCCAGAGAAGACAGTGAGATTCCAATCCCCATGCCTCCCTGAATGATCGGCCATTTAGGGACCAGATTTCCGATGCGTAGATGATTCATTATATTCAAATTATTATCCTCCAGTTTTTCAATACCTCCATTATACAGATGTATACTTTGATAATCAAAATATTAAGAGATAATTAAGAATCAACTCTGCACCATCCATCAGGCAAAACCCTGGATTGCTTATGACTGATCCCCTGCAGCAGCCTCGTGAAAGACTGCTGCAGGGGATCTACTTCTCTTACTCAATACCTCTGGAGATTATCTCAGACTTAATACGGCGACACGAACATCGGCAGTGAAGGTGGATAATAGGTGAAGAAACCGGACATGAAGGCCAGGCTCACCACAATGATCATACCAGGCATAAAATAGACCCACCTAGGCTTTGTCACCCTATATACATGCATGGCAAGAAGCTGTCCGATGACGACACTGATCATGGATGAGAAATTCACCCAAGAAGCTTCGATACCGATGGCACCCGCCCAGGTGTAGTACCAGAGGACAATGACCAGCATCCCGAAAATAATGCTGACAGCCATGGACTGTGCCCAGCGCATGCCACTAAGTCTGCTTCTCTTTCTGAACAACGCATATCCGAGAACCCACCACAGTAGTGTAGGCCAGTAGACCATCTTCAGATGTTCCCAGATGCTTTCGTTGACAGGAGCCACCAGACTGACGAAAAAATTCTCTCCCGACCATTCATAGGCGAAATGAAGTGGTCCGGCGATGGAAAGAATCACAAAAATTCCGATGAGATGATAGATCCGGACAAACCTTACAGACTGCTCTGTTCTTTCACTTCGGATATACATATTCATACATCCCCTCTCCCTCTTCTATCTGTATCTTCATATTACTAGTGAGATATATATTTTTCTTCTCCAAGTTATTATTATTCTAATAACAATGAGGAGATGTGCTCCTATGATTTCACTTCATGAAAAAAGAACCGCACCTCTTCAGATGCAGTTCTTCATTGATGATACGATCTATGCTTTTTTCTTCTTCAGTGCTGTCAGCATGAGTCCACCCACTGCAGAACCCACAACAATCGCCAGAATGTACATGGGCAGATTGCCTACCGCATTTGGAATCGGCAGAACGAAGATTCCACCATGAGGTACCGCAAGGGTTGCGCCAAAGAGCATGGACAGTGCACCAGCAACTGCTGAGCCCACCATCATGGATGGAATCACTCTCAGCGGATCCGCCGCCGCAAAAGGAATCGCTCCTTCTGTGATGAATGAAGCACCCAGTGCCCAGTTTGCCTTACCAGCTTCTCTCTCTTCCACCGTATACTTGTTTTTCGCAAGTACTGTGGATAGAGCAATTGCCAGTGGGGGAACCATACCTGCTGCCATGACCGCAGCCATGACACCTGAAGGTTCTCCTTGAGCGATGGTCGCAGCGCCAAAGGTATAAGCAGCTTTGTTGATTGGCCCACCCATATCAGCAGCCATCATGACACCCAGTATTCCACCAAGGACCACGGCGTTGGCTCCACTCATGCCATCCAGCCATGCAAGCATCGCATCATTGATGGACTTCACAGGACCACCCAGAACAAAGATGAGAATAAGTCCGACAACCAGTGTGGAAATGACAGGTAGTATAAGTACAGGCATAAGTCCTTCAAAAGATTTAGGAAGTCTGATGACTTTTCTGATTGCGAGAATGACATATCCAGCCAGGAAACCAGCGATGAGTCCACCTAAGAATCCAGTTCCCAGTGAATTCGCAATAATTCCGCCAACCATACCAGGGACGATACCAGGTCTGTCCGCTATGGAATAAGCGATATATCCTGCAAGAATCGGAACCATAAGCCCAAAAGCAGAACCACCAATGGTCATAAGTGCTGCAGCTAAAGTTCCTTCTTCATCCGCCGCATGGATTCCGAAAGCGAAGGAGAAAGCGATGAGCAGTCCTCCTGCAACAACAAATGGAATCATGAAGGAAACACCGGTCATAAGATGCTTGTAGATACCGCTCTTGCTTTTCCCTCCGTCTCCGTTCTTTTCCTCTGCATATTCCACTCTGGCCGAAGCGGGCTTGGCTGCCAGCGCTTTTGTAATCAGGCCCTTCGCATCTTTGATGGCGTCTTTTACAGATGCCTCCACCACTGGAATGCCCTGGAATCTTGACTTGTCGATGTTGGTATCGATGGCAAGAATCACGGCGTCGGCAGACTTAAGATCCGCTTCTGTGATGACATTTTCCGCACCGACAGAACCCTGAGTCTCCACTTTCATTTCATGCCCCATTTCCTTGGCGGCGATCTGAAGTGCTTCAGCAGCCATGTAGGTATGAGCGATGCCTGTTGGACAAGATGTTACAGCAATAATTTTCATAGAATCTGCTCCTTTATCGTTTATTATTGATCACTTACTTGAATGCATTTATAAACTCATCATAGGTCTGGCAGCTCATGAGCTGATCTCTCATTTCCTTGTGCATGAGATTTCTTGAAATCTCGCTTAAGGCACGCAGATGCAGGTCGCTGGATTCCATCGGAACCGCAATGAGAAAAAACAGATGTGCAGGAAGGTCATCCATACTGTCGTAATCGATGCCTGCATCACTTCTTCCAAAAACGATGGATGCCTCATTGACAGCATCGCTCTTGCCGTGAGGGATCGCGATCCCCATACCGATTCCTGTTGAGAACTCTTCTTCTCTATGAAGAACAGCTGCTCTGAAAGCCTCCTTGTCACTCACTTTACCGTTGGCAATGAGAATATCGATGAGCTCATCGATGACATCTTTCTTGGTTTCTGATTTTAAGTTGAACGTGACTCTTTCTCTTGAAAACATATCTTTGGTCGTCATTTCTTTACCTCCTCTATCTTTTCTCTGGCAGCGGCCAGATGCTTCTCCACTTCTTCTCTTGTACAGGCTTTCGTTCCTTCCGTAGCGACAGCTGCGGCTCCGGTGGCCTGTGCCAGGGCAAGGGTTTCAAAATCGCTTAGCTTCTCATTCTCCGCAAAAACCAGTGCTGCAACCATGGAATCTCCCGCTCCTACAGTGCTCTTCACCTGAACTTCAAGTCCCTTTCCTTTCAGTGTGGACAGCTCAGTGATAAAAATACTTCCTTTTTCCCCTCTCGATACCAGCACTTTCCGGATACCCTTTTCCACCAGGTACTGCGCAGAGTGTATGATCTCCTCTTCCGTCAGGGCTTCTTTTCCAAGATAGTCCGCAAGCTCCTTCTCATTGGGTTTGATCATATAAGGGAGCTCCAGAAGCGCATGATGCAGAGATTCGCCTTCTGCATCGATGACCACAAGGGCCTCTTTCTCTTTGGCCATTCTGGTCAGTCTTCCGTAGAGATTCTGTGGAATATTCGGTGGAAGGCCTCCTGCCAGAACGACAATGTCTCCTTTCTCTACCGTCTCATCATAAAAACTGATAAACGTTTCAAGTTCCTCGCTGCTGATGACGGGACCGGGATCATTGATGTCTGTATTGGTCTCGTTCTTCCGGTCAACAAGTTTGATGTTTGTTCTTGTATTTCCCTGGATAGAAATGAACTGGTCGAGAATGCCCATATTTTTCAGTTCCTTACGGAACTGGTCTTCAATATTTCCTCCAAGAAATCCGGTGGCCAGCGTATCTGTCCCTAAGGACCTCAGTACTTTCGACACATTGATGCCCTTCCCGCCGATATCATTTCTCACGGAATCTGCACGGTTGACTTCTCCGAGCTCTATCCCATCTATCACCATGGTTTTATCCATGGCAGGATTCAGTGTTACTGTGATGATCATGGAAACACCTCCTATTTCACGATTTCAATCTCTTCATTCTTCTCTATGACTGCTGCCTCTTCGTTCATCTCGCCGGCTGTTATGATTCCGGTGATCTGATTCACCGGTGTGATGACAGCAAAGCTGACATTTCCGAATTTTGAAGTATCCGCAACCAGATAGACTCTATGGGAAGATGCAATCATGGCACGCTTCGTCATGGCTTCCACATGATTCGGTGTTGTGGCACCGTCTTTTCTCGTGATTCCATTGGCGCCGATGAATGCGATGTCAGCCCTGAAATTCTTCAGTGTGTTTTCTGTCAGGTATCCGACCATCGCTCTTGTGTTGCCTCGAAGAGTTCCACCCGTCATGATCAGCTCGATGTTCTCCATTTCACTCAGCTCTTCTGCTATATCCAGAGAGTTCGTGATTACCGTGATCTTCTTGTTTCTGATTCTCTTCGCGATTTCCAGTGTTGTTGTCCCTGTATCCAGGATCACGCTGTAGCCGTCTTCCACCAGTTCCGCTGCCAGTTCGCCGATCTTCTCCTTTTCAAGAGAATATTCTTCTTTCTTCTCCTTGAATGTGGGCTCGAACCCTCTCTTTTGTATACTTACTGCTCCTCCATGGGTTCTCTTGAGAATCTTATGTTCTTCCAGTTCCTGCAGATCTCTTCTTATGGTGGATTCCGATACTTCAAAATGCTCCGCCAGCTCTACCACTTTGAGGCTTGAGCTTTCTTCCATCATTTCAATAATTTTTCTTTGTCTTTCTTCTGCAAACATAATCAATCATCCTTTTTATAATATTTTGCTCATTTATAATTAACTTTGAACGATTATGCTCATTAATTGCATTATATATACTCATTTATGAGAAGTCAATACGTTTTCATAAAATAATCTTGATTAATTCAATCATAAATGAGCATAAAAGTTCATAATATACTTCAATCATATCATTTCATGAAGAAGCCTGCACGAAAATGCGCAGAACCATTTCCATGTCTGAGAATAAAGTCTCAAAATTGTAACCATCCATCATGGAAATGATAGTACGATGAAATAAAGTAAACGAGTCCATGCTGCTGTCATGGAGGTACAGTTTTCATCTGTACTACTATATCTATTAAACAGCAGCTATTGAATTCACTATTATTTTGGGGTACAATGCTTTAATGATTTCCATACACCCTAGGGGTATCAGCAGAGCATTCCTTCTGCCCTGAAGGTGCAGGAACAACCAGAGATTCGAGGGGGATAAAAATGAACAAGAAGAGACTGATACCAGTACTGACGACACTTTTGCTTGGCATAATGGTCTTTACTTTCACCGGATGCAGCCAGAAAGCATCCGCAGATGGGGACGATCTCATGAAGGACATCAAGGCAGAGTCCGTGGAGAAAATTGATGCCTATATTGAAGAAGACAACATCGCCGCCATGGATTTTTCACTGGAACTTTTCAAGATGAATCTTCTCTGCCAGAACACCCTGATTTCTCCCGTGTCCGTCCTTTCAGCCTTGGGCATGACGGCCAACGGCGCCAGGGAGAACACCTTGGCAGAAATGGAGGCGGTCTTCGGGCTGCCCAGAGAGAAGATCAACCAGCTCATGAACCTCTATATGCGGAACCTGCCTGACGAAGACAAACTGAAAGTCAGCATGGCGAACTCCATCTGGTTCAGAGAAGGTGGAAGAATCGAAGTGAACAAGGAGTTTCTTCAGACCAACGCCAACTACTATGATGCCGGAATCTACAGATCTCCGTTTGATGAAAGCACACTGAAAGCCATCAATGACTGGGTGGAAAAGGAAACCGACGGCATGATCGTAGATATTCTGGATCAGATTCCCGATGAAGCCGTCATGTATCTTATCAATGCCCTTTCCTTCGATGCAGAGTGGCAGAACATCTACAACGAAAACAGCATCAGAGAAGATATCTTCACTGCCGATGACGGCACCATCCAGAGAGCGGATATGATGTATTCCGAAGAGCATCTCTACATCGAAGATGACGGCGCCAAAGGCTTCATCAAAGACTACGCCGGTGGAAAGTATGCCTTCGTGGCCATGCTGCCTCCAGAAGATCTTCACCTCTCCGCCTACATTGCCGGACTCACAGGAGAAAAACTGCAGAGTCTCATAAAGAATGCCCAGAACATCGAAGTCAATACCATGATGCCGAAATTCACCACAGAATACTCTGTGGAAATGTCCGATATCCTGAAGAGCATGGGCATGGTGGATGCCTTTGATGAACACAAGGCCGATCTCAAAGACCTGGGCACTGCAGAGGGAAACCTCTACATCAGTAGGGTCATCCATAAGACCAAAATCGAAGTGGATGAGAAGGGAACCAAAGCAGGTGCAGCTACAGTGGTGGAAGTATCGGAAGAATCCGCTGCCGTGGAAGATCCCAAAACCGTGTATCTGGACAGACCATTCCTGTATCTCATTGTGGATAAGGAAAGCTACCTGCCGATCTTCATGGGAACCACCCTCTTTATGCAATAATCACCTAGGAGAAGATCCTCTCCCATTGGTTTAATCTGATTTTCATGACCCTGCGCTATGATTTCCTCAAGAGGTGAAATGCGATGAACAAAAAAACCAGAGGAATCCTTGCCGGATTCATTCCGTTTGCTGCGTACCTGGTGGGATTTTCCGCTCTGATCATGAAGGAACTGAAAAAGAAGAACAGATAAAAACTACAGCTGAATATACAAAAGCCGATGCGGATTTTCGCATCGGCTTTCTATCTGAAAGGGAGAAAGTTAACACACTTCTTCCCTCTGCTTTATGTCCGTACCTTCTGTCGGACAATTTTTATAAGGCTTTATAATAATCTTCTAGGGTCATTCAGCGGATCATTGGGGTCTACCTTGTCCTCATCCAGATTGAGTCCCGGATCCCCTTTTCGGTATCCGTCCCGGATGTAGCTTTCATTCTCATAGAAATTGTCATAGACCGCTTCTCTTCTTTCATCGTCATCATCTACAAGAACCATGATGTCTCCTTCTGTGATTCTTTCCTCATAGAGTTTCGCCTCCTCTTCGGGGATCCCGTAATCGGTGAGAAGTCCTGCGACTCCGCCGATGGTTCCTCCTGCAACAGCTCCTGTGATAGCCCCTGCAATGGGTCCTGCCGCAAGAACAGGTCCTGCTCCTGGAATGGCCATGGCGCCTAAGCCCAAGAGGAATCCTCCGATTCCGCCCATGACACTGCCTGATGCGGCCTTCTCTCCCGCATTTTCAGCTGTGATATCCGTATCGCTCATGAGATCATCTCCCACCACTCTGGAAAGCCTGTCATAATTTTCCTTGTCACTGGTGATCACCGATATTTCCTCATCTCTATATCCATCGGCTCTTAATCTGTCGATGGCCCTTAGCGCATTGACTTCTGTACTGAATATACCTGCTATTCGTTTCATGATTACCTCCTGTATTTCTATGCTTCAGTCTTACAGCCATTGTAGAAGCAATTTTCGAACTCTCCATGACCAGAAATTGAACACCGAAAGAATAATATGGAAAAGTTTGCTTAACAGATTAATACATTCTTCATAATCGGAAACAAAAAAAGAAAGCACTGGCTCTCATCTTAAGCCAGAACTCTCTCTAATACACTCTATTTCCTGGCACGCTCCTCCAGCTCACCGCTGAGGATAGCCTCAATGATCCATGCGATTCCATCCTCATCATTGGAGACCGCAATTCCGTCTGCCGCTTCCTTGATTTCATCCGGTGCATTGCCCATGGCAATACCATAATCCGCCGCCTTGATCATCTCCAGATCATTGTAGAAGTCTCCTGCTGCAATAATGCGGTGGTCCTCTCCATGAATCTCTTTCAGTTTCTTCAGCATGGATGCTTTGGAAACACCCAGGGGAAGAAGTTCAAGATAGATGTCGGCTGAATAGACCCACCTCATGTCTCCATGAAGCTCCGATTCCAGCCTCTTCTCGATTTCCCTAAGCGCGGTGTTCTCCCCCGCAAGAAGGACTTTGATCCAGGGCTCAGCCATGGCTTCCTTCAGTTCAGAGAATACTGCAGGCTGATGATCAGAAAGAATCTTCGCATCCGCATTCTCCTCCTTTGAAACAAGATGACAGGTATCCGGAGTATAGATATGAATCATGATTTCAGGATACGTCACCTGAATCCATTTTATGGCTTCCGTAAGCTTCTCTACAGGAAGGTTCTCGCTTCGCAGAACTTCTTTTTCAGTGAAATCATAGAGCATGGATCCATTATAAAGAATGGACGGCGCATTGATCTCCACTCCTTCAATGAAGCTGAGCACATTGATGTGCCCTCTTCCCGTGGCAATGCCGAAATGACCTCCCGCTTCGATGAAGCGACGGATCGCCTCCTTGTTCCTTTCAGATACTTTTCCGTTACTGGACAGAAGCGTTCCGTCCATATCGCTTAAAAGCGTTACTTTTCTGATTTCCAATACGATACCTTCCTTTCGTTTTATCCTTTGATGTATTCCGATGGTGGTGTTCCGGTGCATTTCTTGAAGACACTGTAAAAGTGCTTATAATCCGAAAATCCGGTCTTTTCCGCTATTTCTCCCACTCGGTACTGACCTGATACCAGGAGCTTCACGCTCTGGATGATTCTGTATTCGTTGAGTATCTCAAGAAATGTGCTTCCTGTCACCTTCTTGAACCTTCTGCTCAGATAGCTTGAACTTACACCCAGTTCCTCCGAAACAGATTCTATGCTGAGCTTCTGATCATACTGTTCCACGATTTTCTCCAGTGTCTTGACAACGTAATACTCTTTATCTGATTTCTGCCGGATGATGGCTCCGATCTCATCAGCCAGGCTGTGGTTCTCTCTGCTCTGTTCTCTCATCTCTTCTCGGATCTTTCTGACGGCTTCTGCCAGATCCTCTTCCGACACAGGCTTCAGAAGATAGGAAGAGACATTGATTTCTATGGCACGCTTGGCGTAGTCGAATTCCGCATAGCTCGTAAGGAGTATCGAACGGAATTCCGTATCTGTCAGCGCCTCCCTGATCATGGAGATTCCATCGAGATAGGGCATTCTGATGTCTGAAATCACCACATCCGGTTTTAGGGATCGGATCAGTTCAAGTCCCTCTTTCCCGTCTGCAGCTTCCCCCACCACAATACAGTCCATGCCGAGCCAGTCCATGGTATGAACCAGTCCTCTTCTGATGAAGTCCTCATCTTCCACTATTATAAGCCTGATCATAGGGCAAAACCTCCCAGTTTTTCCTGATATTCATCTGCAGCCGGTATCACGATCTTGAGCCTGGTCCCTTCTCCCGAAGTGCTTTCAATAAGCACGCCAGAAGACACGCCATATCGCAGTCTCAGTCTTCTGTGAATATTGTAGAGACCGAAATGAGTACTGTCATTGATTTCCTTCTCCAGCTGACTGTTCACCTTCATCAGTGTATCTTCATCCATTCCCGCACCATTGTCCTGGCACACAAGAATCAGATCATCGCCTTCTTTGTGCGCCGTAAGATTCACATGCAGATGGAGTCTTCCCTCTGCTCCGTATTTCACTGCATTTTCAATCATGGGCTGAATGATGAGCTTCGGTATTTCGATGTGCTCCACCTCTTCTGGAATATCGATGGAATAGGTCAGTCTGTCTCCGTATCTGAACTTCATGATTCTCAGATAGTTTTCCGTGAACTCCATGTCCTTCAGAAGAGATACGGTCTCCATGGTATTATCCAGACTGTATCTGAGAAGTGTCGACAGGCTGAGAATCATCTTGCTCGCATCTTCAGGATTGAACTTCACCATAAACCTTATGTTGTCCAGTGTGTTATAGATGAAATGGGGATTGAACTGGGATCTCAGCTGCCTGATCTGCGTCATGGAAAGCCTTTCGGTCATTTCCTGATTTCTTGCAATCTCCCGCTGCAGATTTTCTACCATTTCATTGAAAGAGTCCCCGATGGTCTGAAATTCATCATTGCTGTGGATACTGACCCGCGCATGGAGATCCCCCGCCTGCACCTCACCAAAAGCTCTTGTGATCTTATAGAAATCCTCCGTCTTCTTGATGGCCAGCTGTTTCGTGCTGTACAGCACCAGAAGGATTATGAGGCCGAATACAAGAAGCAGGATGATTCCGATGGACAGAAAGAACTGCATCTGATTGGAGATCAGCTTGATGGAGTAGATATGCAGCCTGCTGTTCAGGATGCTCGATGAGGTAAGATAATAGCTCTCTGCTCCTTCCTTCACTGTTCCTTCAAAGTCCGTCTCTTCAAGAGAAAACCGGTTCAGATTATCCAGAAAAGCATAGTTGTTGGTGATAAAGACTTTTCCGTTCTCATCGGTGATGATGGACTGGGAGGAAAGCTCCGAAAGCCTCTTCTGAAACTGTCTGCTGTCCATGGTGATGACCACATATCCCAGGGTTTCCCCTTCTTCAATGATCCGCTTTCCTAGAATCAGATGCATATTCCCTTCCGATTCTTCCATGACACGAATGGAAACAGCATCCCGGCTTTCCTTCATGGTATGAAAGATTCCCCAGTTGCTGTAGCTCTTCCCGGAAAGGTAGTAAGGCAGATTCTGTCTGCCTACCACAATGGGGTTATGGTATCTGTCGAAAATATAGAGGTCTGCTAACTTGTCGATGCTGTTAGAGATGGTGTAGAGCCTGTTGAACACTTCCGCCCGTTCGCCGTTTGAAAGTTCTCTCTGGTAGACTCTCGATTCATCACTGAGATCTTCAATGAACTGCGAATAAGCCTCAACAGATTCTTCTATACCAGCCGACAGCTTTTCATTCTCCCTGCTGTTGGTTCGTACCACATCCATTTTCCAGTATCCCCAGAACATGAACAGCAGGAGGAATGTTAGAATGATGGCAGGAAAAAAAGCATAAAGAAGCAGCATTTTTCGGATGTCATCCTTGAAATAACTGTATTTTTTCTTCTTCATGCTTTATTCCTCCAGTTTTACCTGTATATATTATTGAATCTTCTATTCTTTCTGCAGTTCAACACCTTTATCTATTCTAATCCACTTCACGTTAATTTTCCACATTATTTATAAACTGATTTCCTTCTTGCCTGAAACCTTGAAGAAGATCAGAAGGGAAACAACAGTGGTCAGCGTCAGAATACTTGCAAGAGCGGCGGCGGTTCCATAGCTGGCACGGATGACTTCCGTGTAGATGGCCACCGACATGGTTCGTGTGTCTCCTGTGTAGAGAATAACCGAAGCACTCAGTTCATTGATGATGGTGATCCAGCTTAAGATCGCTCCTGAGAGAACCCCTGGAAGCATCATGATGGCCGTCACCTTGAAGAAGGATTTCACTGGAGAATCCCCTAGACTCACAGCAGCCTCTTCCATGCTGGGACTGATCTGATAGAGAACCGCTGCACTGGAGCGCAGGGTGTAGGGCATTCTTCTCACCACAAAGGCTACAATGATGATGAAACTGGTTCCACTTAGAATCAGCGGTTTATCATTGAAGGAGATCAGCAGCGTGATTCCTAACACAGAACCAGGAATAATGTACGGGAACATGGTCAGTGTATCGATGATATCTGTAAGCCAGCTCTTTCTTCTTGTGGTCAGGTAGGAGATGAACATGGACAGAAATACGATGGTGATGATGGCGATGAGTCCGAACTTATACGTATTGGCAATTGGGCCACCAAGATTCGAAAATATCTTTCTGTAGCTCTCCAGGGAGAAGCCCTTCGTGAAAATCGCTCCTGAAGTCGCTTTGAAGGACGTGTAGATAACGGTCACCTGAGGGATGATGGAAACCAGAACGATGAAGTAGATGGCAATGTGTGCCAGTACGTTCTTCCATCCAGTCAGCTCCTTGGCCTGAATGGGTCTCAGGGAACTCATGGTGAAGGACTTCCTGTTCACCACATACTTCTGGAGAATGAACATGACGGAAGTGACCATGACGAGAATCACTGCGATGGCTGCAGCAAAGCTTGCAGACCCGCCCATTTCACTGATGAATTCATTGTAGATCAGAACCGGCATGACCACGTATCCTTCTCCGATGAGCATCGGTGTACCAAAATCCGCCAGTGCATTCATAAATACGATGAGGGAGCCTGCAAGGATGGTAGGCGTAATCAGCGGCATGATGACTGTGAACACCTTTTTGATGCCTGAACAGCCAAGGCTTTCACTGGCTTCGATAAGAGAAGCATCCACCTTCTTCAGTGTTCCCTTTGTGTACATGTAGATGTACGGATACAGCTTCAGCGTGAGAACCAGAAGGATCCCCGCAAAGCCGTAGATGGAACCCAGTTCGATACCGAAGGTGTCTCTGAAGAATGTGGTGATGACACCGCTTCTTCCTGCCAGAAGCACCCAGGAATAGGCACCGATAAATGGTGGGGAAAGCATGGAGATGATGATCAGAATATCCAGCAGACCCTTCCCCCTGATTTTGAAGGCAGTGGTCATATAGGCAAGAGGAGCACCGATAAGCACAGCAAGCAGCGTGGTTAAAGTGGTCACTTTGAAGCTGTTGCCCAGCGCTCTCATATAGTACTTCTTGGAGAAGAACTTCTGGAAATTCTCCATGGTGAACGCCTGCGTTTCAGGATCCTGAAACGCGCTTATGAACAAGGACAGCAGTGGATATACAATAAATAATGCAAAAATAAATACGATGACGATGGTCACTGCGGACCAGAAGTTGAACGTTCTCTTCTTACCCATTCCATCTCACATCCTTTATCAGGCTCTTCTCCCCATCTTCTGTGAATATGTTGATCTTTCTTCTGTTGGGCATCAGTGTGATGGTATCACCCACATCAAAGAGCTTGTCCGCCTGTCCAAGGTCCTGGGAAAACTCTATGGAAGCCTGTCCATCCAGAATCATGCCTTCCTGGAAGTCCAGTTCGTAGACGATGTAGCGGCCAAGGAAGGTCTTGTTCTTCACCGTGGCCTTCATCCCCGTCTCTGAAAGGGAGAATTCCTCCGGTCTGATTCCTGCAGTCACAGCCGTGCCTGGCGCTGCATCACTGAGATTGTCCATATGGATCCTGGTTCCATCTCTGAACTCCACATACATTCCTTTTTCATCTTTACCAGCTGCAGCATGCAGAAGGTTGGAATGCCCGATGAAGGTTGATACGAACACATTGAAAGGTCTGGAATAGATGGCTTCAGGTGTATCCACCTGCTGAATGACTCCGCTCTTCATGACCGCAATACGGTCTGAAATGGCCAGAGCCTCTTCCTGGTCGTGGGTTACATAAACCGTTGTGATGCCCACCTGCTTCTGTACGTCTCTGATGGCGCTTCTCATCTCGATTCTCAGCTTCGCATCCAGATTGGAAAGCGGTTCATCCATGAGAAGGACATTCGGATGAATGACGATGGCTCTTGCAAGAGCCACTCTCTGCTGCTGTCCGCCGGAAAGATTCTCCGGAAGCCTGTCCTGATATTCTCTGATCTTCACCACATCCAGAATGTCATCCACTCTTTTCTTCATGGTCTCCTTGTCCATTTTTCTGATCTTCAGTCCGTACTCCACATTCTGTCTCACTGTAAGGTGAGGAAAAATCGCATAGTTCTGAAACACCATGCCGATGTTTCTTTTGTGGGCTGGAATATTGTTGATCACTGTTTCATCGAAGGAAAACTCTCCTCCTTCTATGCTGTTGAACCCGGCGATCATTCTTAAAAGTGTGGTCTTTCCGCAGCCTGATGGTCCGAGCAGCGTGAAAAATTCTCCATTTCTGATATCGATGGACAGATCCGGAATCACTGTGATTTCACCGAATCTTTTTGTGGCGTTTTTAACTCCAATGGAATTGCTCATAATTTTCTCCTTCACATGTTTTCTTTCGTACTTGTTTTTATAGGGGAAAAGCCCACAACGAAGTTGCGGGCTTACTGATTCTCCGTGTCTTTCAGTTCATTTGTCTTCTGTTCTAAATGGCTTTCAAGTTCTTAATAGTTGGTGAAGATGTCGTTGAACTTTTCCATCCAGGCATTCTTGTTCTCTACAACCAGTGCTTCATCATCATAGATGATGTTCATATCTTCTTTTGCCATCATATAGCTTGGTGCTGCCACATCTGTTCTTACAGATCTTCTGTTCAGCTGCTCCACGATGATGGTCTGCGCTTCTTCGGATGTGATGAAGTCGATGAATTCCTTGGCATTGACCATGTTCTTGGCATCCTTGATGATGTATACGCCGTCAGGCTTTGAAATTACGCCTTCTTCCATGTAGACAAGCTCTACTGGTGCTCCGTCAGCCACATACTTTGCTCCGCCTTCTTCAAAGGTCAGACCCACAACATATTCGCCGTCCGCTACGCCCTTATAGACTGCTGAGGATCCGCTGAGAAGTTTTCCATCCAGGTTCTGTATGAAAAGATCCACGTATTCCCATCCTTTTTCAGGATCTCCTTCGCCCATGGCATAGAGCATATTGATGAGATGTTCATAGGAGGAAGATGATTTTGAAGGATCCGCCATGGCGATTT
Organism: Proteiniclasticum sp. C24MP; assembly: GCF_043951855.1. NCBI lineage: Bacteria > Bacillati > Bacillota > Clostridia > Eubacteriales > Clostridiaceae > Proteiniclasticum > Proteiniclasticum sp. C24MP. The sequence continues at coordinate 29,749 of NZ_JBINJW010000023.1, read as the reverse complement.
TACCCTTCAGTTCAGGTTTCAGAAGATCTTCATATCCTTTGATTTCGATGTCTCCAACCAGGTTGGTGTTGACCATCAGTACGCTTGGGATATCGGTGAATCTTGTAAGGGGTCCTTCTGTATTTTTGAAGTCTTCCTGAATGAATTCTTCGTTTGCACTTGTATAGTTCTCAAAGAGATTCATAACAGGTTTCACTGTGGAAAGGGATCCTCCCCAGAAGATGTCTCCCAGTGGATTCGCAGCTTCGGATTCCACTCTTTTAAGAAGCTCTCCAGTACCTGCCGCAATGACTTCCACCTTGATTCCACTCTGTGTTTCAAATTCACTTACCAGTGGATTGATGAATTCAAGTGGATGCGGACAGTAAATCACAAGATCTCCTGTAGCTTCATCTGGTGTTTCTGCTGGTGTCTCTGCTGGAGTTTCTGCTGGAGTTTCACTTGGTGTTTCAGTCTTACTTCCGCATGCAGCAAGGGACATGATCATAACCGCTGACAATACAATTGATGCAATTTTTTTCATTATTTGTTTACCCCCAAAATGTTTGATGTCTTTATTTTATCCTCTTGTAAACGTTATAAAAACCGATTTTTCTCCAGAAATATCCGAAAATCTGAACTAAACTCCATTCCTTCTTCAGAAAATCCGGAGAAGAACCCTGAATGATATGCTTTGAACCCCATAAAAAATCAGGCCGCTGCCCTTTACGGAAGCGACCTGATGCTTAGGCAATATGAACTTTTCTATCTTACAATCAGTACATCATCTGCTGGTGTCACATCACCTGATGCGATGATCTTCATTTCCTTCACCATATCCATATTGGTTACAACTACTTCTGTAATACTGGATTTGGCTTCTTTTCTGACCAGTTCAAGGTCAAACTTCATGAGCGGTGTTCCATTTTCCACCTTCTGTCCGATTTCAGCCAGTCTTGTGAAACCTCTGCCTTCCATCTTCACGGTATCGATTCCGATGTGTACCAGAACTTCAAGACCTGAGTCTGTAATGATGGCAAGCGCATGATTGGTTTCGAAGATATGAGCGATTTCACCTGCAACAGGAGATACCACATATCCTTCCTGAGGCTCCACTGCAAATCCGTCTCCGATCATCTTTTCAGCGAAAAGGGCATCGGGTACTTCCGTAAGATCAAGAAGCTTTCCCTTCATCGGTGACGTCATGATGGTTTCCTTCCCTGTTCTCTCCACTGATGTCTCACTGGCTTTGGCGGATTCCACCACCTTGACTACAGAAGGATTCTCCATGATGGCCTTGATTTCATCCTTCAGCCCTTCCGCAGCAGTACCGAAAATAACCTGTATTCCGGTGCTTCCTACTTCCATGACCCCAGGTGAACCCAGATCCTTCAGTCTCTTCTTGTCCACTTTCTTCGTGTCGTAGACTTCAAGTCTTAATCTTGTGATGCAGGCATCAATGGCTTTGATGTTTTCCGTGTTTCCAAGGGCTTTCAGCACTTCCATGGCTTTCTCGGTTACAGGTACGGATACCTTCTCGCTTTCTTCCTCATCTCTTCCTGGTGTCTTCAGATTGAATCTCTTGATGAGATAGTAGAATAGGAAGAAGTAAGCAAGTCCGACGACGATTCCCACAGGCAGAAGCGCCCATGGATTTCCTGCGTTTCCTGTGGAGATACTCACGATGTAGTCGATGAGAGAGGATGTGAAGGTCTCTGTCAGTCTGACCTGGAAGAGATTCATCAGCAGTCCGCCTACAAAGGCCAGAGAAATATGTGCCACATAAAGGATCGGCGCCACGAACATGAATGCGAATTCAATAGGTTCCGTGATTCCTGTGATGATGGATGTCAGGGCAGCTGTAAGCATGACACCACCTATGGCTTTCTTGTTCTTTGGCAGCGCTCTCAGGTAGATGGCAAGGGCTGCAGCTGGCAGTCCGAAGATCTTCAGCGGATACTCTGCTGCTGTGATGGCACCTGCTGTAGGGTCTCCTGCAAAGAATCTTGCGATCTCACCCACATAGACCTGACCGTCTGCTGCAGTGAAGCTTCCGAACTGTGTAGTGAACGGAGTCTTGAACACATGATGTAGTCCTGTCGGAATCAGCGCTCTGTTACCGAAAGCATAGATTGCACCACCCAGTCTGAATCCGAAGATTTCCGCATCGATGGCCATCTGTCCTAAGCTGTTGATTCCATCCTGAATCGGTGGCCAGATGAATCCAAGGGCTACGCCAAGAAGAATGGACACAACCACCATGATGATGGGAACCAGTCTCTTTCCTTCGAAGAATCCGAGCACCGGATGCAGCTTGGTCTTATAGAATCTCATGTAGATTTTCGCTGCTATGATACCGATGATGATTCCGCTGAACACGCCCATGTTGATGGGGTCTGTCAGGTTCTGTGCAATGGACATGATGTCCAGCACTTTGATCAGCACCACATATCCAACCACTGCAGCCAGGCCTGATACGGCTTCTCCGGCAGTGAAACCGATGGCCACACCAACGGCAAAGATCAGTGGCAGATTTTCAAATACGATGAGGCCGCCGCTGAAAAGCACATCGACAAAAACCTTCAGTACAGGACTATTTGCCAGTACCTCCACACCTACAAGCTGTTCGATGATACGAGAGAGTGCAACCATAAGACCTGCTGCTGGAAGCACAGATACAGGTAGCATAAGGGACTTTCCGACTTTCTGAAGGACTGCAAAGAATCCTCCGGATTTACTGGATTTTTTAGACATGGATTTTTCCTCCTACTTGTTATATTGAAATCGGGCAATATAATAGGCATGAATTCATACTCAAAGAAAAGACCTCCCTCCCATATCGGATGGAACTTGTCCTTCAGTATAAACTCATGCCTGATCGAATCAGTTACACGTTAATGAAGTTTTGTGTGATTTAATTTGTAAAGATGCAGGGCTATGTACCCGATTTCATTTTCTGGAACTACTATACCAATATTCTTATTCAAAATCAAGGCTATATTTTCAGAAATTTTATATTCGAAAGGAAAATCTTTCTTCATCCTCTCCAGCAGAAGATTCTCGATGGTCTCTTCTCTCGTGCACCTTTCAATGAGCCCTCTCAGATGAGACACAAGCCTTACACTGTCGAAGGAATTCTCCTCAAGAGTAAGCCCAAGCTTGTCTTCAATATAGGGAATCACCTTGTTTATGGCTTTGACATACTGAAGGGAATCTCCTTTTCTGCCGCCCATTCTTCCGCCATGGATATGAAAAGTGATGAACCCGATTTCGCTTTCAGGAACTTCAATATCCATGCGGTCCTTCAGAATCTCCACTGCTTTTTCAGCAATGGCGTATTCTCTTTTATACAGCATACGGGTTTCCAGAAGAAATGGATTTACGATTTCCATGCCCTCTCTGATTCTGTTCAGGGAAAAATTGATATGGTCGATGAGTCCGAAATGAATATCTGTATGAAGCTTCTCTCCAAGTTCCTTCTCTGCCATCTGAATGATCTCTTCCGCCACTCTGAAAATCTCTTCATCCACATTTTCCAGCAGATGCTCATACTGTCCCCTGTTGCTCTCATCCACATGGATAAATACATTTTCAATGAGATTGGACTCGAAGATGATGGACCCCTTTTTCTTGTTGAATCCGATGCCTTTTCCGATGAGGATATACTCGATCTGGTCTGACGACACAAGAACTGCATTATTATTAAACGTTTTCTTGACCATGTAGCTTTTCATGCGTATTCCTCCCTGGATAGCTATAGCATTTCTGATTCTATAATTACAGAGGCTTCTTGTCAACATTTATTCACTCTGGGACTCATGGACATTGACTGAGAATACTATTCTTTTTACATTTCCATATGAAGAAATGATGATCAATATATGTGATTGGTACACAGGTTCCTTCATGGACATGGAAATCCTGCATGGCATTCATCGACAAACGTCATGCATTTCTTCTGGAACAGCTTACCAGATATATGCTCTATAGATGGCCTGTCTCTGGCATCGTGAAACTTATGGAAAGAAAATGATCATCCGGGAATCCTCCGGACCAGGTCTTGAAAGGAAAAAGATCACTTCAGGAAAAATCTGAAGTGATCTTTTTCTCTATACATCAGTTTTCCTGTCTTTCTGCAGGCTCCACATAGCCTTCTTTCTCATAGGCTTTCGTCTCCTCCGGGAGTCCTTTCTGTTTCAGTCTGGATTCGATGATTTCCTTTATCACGGAATAGATCAGCACAAATAAAGGCACACCTACAATCAGTCCTGCCACACCCATGATCTTGCCTGCCACGAGAATGGAGAACAGGATCCAGAAGGAGGAAATCCCCATGGATTCTCCAAGAATCTTCGGTCCGATATAGTTTCCGTCCAGCTGCTGAAGCAGCAGGATGAAAACAAGGAACCAGAGGGCTTGAACAGGAGAAACAAAGAATATGATGATGACCGATGGGATGGCGCCGATAAAAGGTCCGAAGAAAGGAATGATGTTCGTCACCGTAATGATGAAACTGATCAGCGGAACGTAGGGCATGCCGAAAAGACTCAGCGCCAGAAATGCGATGATCCCGACGATGATGGAATCCAGCACTTTCCCTACCAGAAACTGACTGAAGATTCTCTGGGTTCTTCCAAACAGTTCCAGAATTCTCGCTGCGCGAGCAGGATTCAGCAGTCCATAGATCACTTTCTTTCCAGTGGAAATGAACTTCTTCTTGTCTGAAAGCATATATAGAGAAATGATGATGCCCAGAAAGACATTCCAGATGGATGTGGCCGTATTCCGGATGAAACCAATGGTTGCAGGCAGCAGACCCACTGCCAGATTATTGATGGTTTCTCCCAGCTCATTCCATCTTGTGTTGATGAAATCCACGACTCTAGGATCGAAAGTATAGGCTTCAGTGAACTCGTTGATGTATTCACTGATTTCACTTATGTATCTTGGCAGCTCCATCACAAGACCCGTGATGCTTAGAACCAGCTGAGGCAGGATCACAGCAAAAAACAGTCCGATGAATGCAACAGCTAGGATGTAGGAGACGGTCAGCGCAAGTACTTTTCTCAGCTTCGCATACTTCTCATCCTTCATTCGTGTCCTGTTCATCTGCTTTTCCACAAAAATCATGAAAAAATTGAGGATGTATGCAATGACAAATCCATACAGGAAGGGATAGAGCACGGATATATAATTCCCTACCGCCTTGGTGAACCCATTCAGCCCGGACAGGATAATGAAAAACAGAATCACTGAGGACAGAACGATAAATGAATATACAGCGATGGTGTTATATTTAGAATTCCAGTTGATTTTCATATGTAATACAGCCTCCAGACACTTTCACTCTCTTAAGTATAAGCTAAAATCTTAAATCAGTCCTAATATTAAAGCAAAATTAAGGAGATTCCCAGGAATCCTGAAATCTTTCTTTTACCGTAAATAAAAAGGATCGAGCATATATTTCTTGCTCAATCCATTCTTATCTGTTTCGAAGAATCTACTTCTTCTCGTTTCTATTCAGCAGTACCCATAGAATATAGTTGTTCAGAGATCTGAAATCCGCTTCTGCTTCCTTTGAAAGCTCTTCCTTCAGTTCTACAGGCATGGTGAATAATATTTTTGTCTTTTCGTTTTTGTTCATCATCGTTTTGTCTCCTTTTTATAGTTTCTATTTGTTACTATATGTTTAATCAAATCACTCTGTCAGTTACTATTATACTATAGATATCTTTAAATGTTAATAGAACATCTAAAAATGTATAGGTGTTTTCACCTTCCAAGTAAAATATATTACAACAATTAGAGATTATACCAAATAACAGCATCATATAGCAATAGTGTTCAGAAAAAAATAATATATTTATTCAGTAGTCCGGCTTGATATAACATGGTAGTGCTGCGTTATAATTTATAGAGAATAAGGAAGGAGGCGATTCCTGATGAAAAAACATACTCTTGCCAGTAGATCTCTAAATATCCTCATTGTGGTTCTTCTGATTCTTCTTTTCGCAGTGACTGCAGTACTTCTGAAAGAAAACCGTGAATCTTCCACCGCAGAGAGTGAACTGGAGCTTCTTCATGAATCTATTGGGCAGCTGCGCGAAGAAGTGGACGTGCTTACTTCAGAAAACGAAAGGCTGGTCACGGATAATGATCAGCTGCAAATCCGCTTGGATGAAATGAGTGAAACACTTGAAGAAAGAGATTCGGAAAAACTGAAAATGGAAGAGGAGAATCTGAGACTTATAGAAGAGCTGCATAAATCCAGAGAGAAATCAGAACTCTTTGTCTATCAAGGTCTTGTGAGGGTCCTGGATATTGATGGTTCACTTTCCATCGATCTGAGATACGCCACTGAAGACAATTTCACAGGTCAGCGCGTCTATCCCGCTGACGCACCTGCGCTATTGACCCTTGATACAGCTTTAAAACTTAAAAGAGCCAATGAGAGGTTTGAAAAAGACGGCTATCGGATCAGAATCTGGGACGGATACCGACCTAAATCGGTCCAGGAGATTTTCTGGGAACTGGTTCCAGACCCGAGGTATGTGGCAGATCCTGCCAAAGGATCTATTCACAACAGAGGCGCCTCCGTTGACATCACGCTGGAAGATCTCCAGGGAAATGAACTGGAAATGCCCACAGCCTACGATGATTTTTCCGAGAAAGCCTCCAGAAACTATCAGGGCAGCAGTGCGACTGCCAGAGAAAACATGCTCTATCTTACCAGAATCATGGAAGAGTCCGGCTTCACGGGCCTATCCAGTGAGTGGTGGCACTTTGACGACAAAAGCAGGACCTATCCCCTACTGGATGTGGATTTTCAGGTATTCAACTAGATCGATGCTGAAAGAGGTATCAGCGTGGGATGTTCCAGACATCTCTGCTGATACCTCTTTTATCTGCTTCTCTTTCTGTGAAATGAGGATCTCAGAACCCCTTTCATCAGTTGACCATTTCATTAACCGTCACAAACTGGTATCCTGCATCTCTTAATCGCTTCAATATGGTGGGCAGACCCGAAACAGTCTTGTCGGAATGCATGTGCATCAGGATGATTCCGTTCTGCGATGCATTGTTCACTGCAGTGTTTATGACATAATCTGTGGTGATCGTCACGCCATCTCTCACAGTCGCCCAGTCACTGGTGTCCACTGACCATAGCACAAAATACTTCACGCCTTCCTGACCGGCAATGGTTCTCGTTCTTGTATCATAAGCACCGTAAGGTGGTCTCACAAGCAACGGATATTTTCCTATGGCACTGTAGATGGCATTTTTCGCCAGTCGGATCTGATCTCTTATTTCCGCATCACTTAACCTGGTCAGATCTTTGTGCGCATAGGTATGACTTTCTACGGAATGTCCGCCCGCTGCGATTTCTCGGATCAGGATAGGGTTGTTCTTCACAAAATCGCCATTGGGAAAGAAAGTTCCTTTTGCGCCATAGCTTTTCAGAGAAGCCAGAATCGATCGAATCTGGGCTGCAGTTCCATAATCATCAAAGGTCAGTGCAATTCTTTTCACAGAAGAGCTTACATTTCCTTTATTGATGACTACCGCCGGCGCACCTGATGGAGATGTTTCCGGTAACGTGGATGGTGGTGTACTGGATAAGTATAAGGGGCTGGCGTATCCTTCCCTGGTTCCATATCTTACCCTTGGCCAGGCATATTTCGTATCCAGAATGGATACCTTTGACCCCCTAGGCATGGTCAGAATAATGGAATACCCGGTACCAGGTCCTGTTCTCAGATTAAGGTCAGCTGTGGTATAGCGCACAGGAAGCTCAGCTGGAGCAGATGTGCTGAGATAACTGGAGCTGGCATAGCCTGTTTTTCCTCCATAACTCACCTTATACCATATGCTGCTTGTATCTATAACGGTTACCTCTGCTCCTTTGGGAATGACCAGAATCACCGCATAGGATGTTCCCGGACCTGTTCTCATGTTGAGATTCGTTGTGGTATATCTTACAACGCCGGTTTCGATTTTCAGATAACTGCTGTGGGCATATCCGTTTTTACCACTATAAGTGACCTTGGCCCAATCTCCTGAATAGCCGTTTACGATGACCTTTGCACCTTTGGGTATCACAGTAATCACTGAATATCCAGTTCCAGGACCTGTTCTCATATTCAGATTTGCCGTGGTGATCATGGTTTCCGAAGCTTCTACCGCAACCTGATTCTGTTTCGCAGAAAATAGACTGATATGATCCGCATGATGACTCAAAAATGTACCTGATAGCAGCAATAAGAATAATGAGACAAGCATTCTGCAAAGAAAATCTGCAGCTTTCATGATGAACTCCTCCTTATTTTTTCTGCCGGTACTAGTACTGTTCAATCATTCTATCACCCTGAGAAAAAAATAAAACACAGAGTGGTGACAAAGAATCCTCCGCTCCCTGCAGCGGGGATTTCATGGCCATTCTGTGCTTCTCTATGATATTGTGAAATTTCTCTGTTTAGATAGAATTTCTCTCTCCCGATCATTCTTCCTGTTCCACACCCTGTTTACGCCGGAAAATCTTTCTGGTAGCTCCCTTAGCCGCTTTTCCGAAAGACTGGACCACAAGAGAAGTGTTATCCTTGATGATTCCTCCCAGAAGACTTATGGCTTCTATGGAAGAGGATCTTCTGATCACTTTCTTGTCCACCTCCACCACGCTTCCACTGTATCTCTTCGCCATGGCCCCAACCCTCAGACAGAGCAGTGCATTCACAGACCCTTCTGTGATGGAATTGATCAGTATGTTCGTCACATAGACGGTTCCTGGAATGAGGCTTCCCAGACTTCCTCCAAGAATCGATGCGATGACCGGTTCCAGCTGATCATCCATGAGGTCAAGATCCTCCACGCTTCGTGCCATAAGGACGGTTCCGAAGACGTTTCCGTACAGATAGACGATTTCACGAAGACCTGGTCGCTGATTGTAGATATGCGCCACTTCCCAGATCATCTTTCCAAGGCTTGTGAGGACGAAAAGACTGTCCAGCGCGCCGTTCTGTGAGATGGCGGTGGTCAGAAATACCGAAGAGGCACCGTTTTTCACAATCCTCCCTGCCTCCCCATCGAGGATTGTAATGGCTCTGTCCACTTCTTGTCTGAGATCTTTTTCTTCCGCAAAGACAAAACCTTTGGCTTTCAGGTAGGGATTCCCGCTCATCCTTTTCTTTAGTGTATCCAGATATTCAGGATAGAGAGGATCCTCTATGGATTTCGGCACTTCCGGTTTTCTGCGAAGACTCAGAAGTCCCACCAGTGGAATGATGAGCACCAGGCCTAGAAGAACAATGAGAAGAACCAGTGTGAAGTAGCCGAAATAAGGATTTATATTGTAGGTAAGCTCATAAATCTGCGCTGTCTGGTTCACTGCAAAAAGAAGAAAGAGAATCAGTATCACGAAAGCTGCATAGATCAGACTTCTTTTCACCGGACGAATGATTGAATCCATGGTAGCACTCCTTTGCACACAAAGTATCACAATGCATTTTTTATTTCATTTTACCATGATTCGGAAGTATTTTGACAGTTTCTCCTCTGATCCTAGAATGCCAGTTTTCTTAAATTCGGGTCTTCTCCTATGGTGTCCATCCCGTAAACGAGGAGTACTCTACTAAACCCTTCCTTTTCGATATACGCTGAAAGACTCGCATTATAGTATCTCAGATCCATATAATGCACTTCACTGAAGCTTTCTGCCAGATACGGAATCATGGCGTTGGCGTAGGAGTCCTTCAGCACAAGCACCTTCTCCTCTCGCTCTGCCTGATTGTTTCTGATCTTTATCAGCGGATGGTTCCCATCCAGATACACTTTGTATTTGTCTCTTTCATCCAGGTTCTCCTTGAAAAGAATCCGCTCTTCCAGACGGTCTTCGCCAGCGTACTCCACGGTGTACTCCTTTTCCGGGAATTCATAGAGCACAAAGTCTTCTCCCTTCGTGAAGGTTCCTCTGAATCTGGAGTAAAGGGTCCCCTGAAACCCGGAAGTTTTGTGCACAGTCAGGGAACTGTTATCCACAGGTTCCAGTGAAAGTGTGTGCATAAGCTCCTCATAGGCAAGATAAGCTCCATACTGTGTCCAGTGATGATCCGTTCTGAAGTAGATTTCTTCATGGTCCTTTTCCTGAAGCTTTTCAAGAACAGGCACTACCTGACTATCTGCAGCTTCCTTCAGAATCTGCTCATAATACGCCTTCTCCATAGCAGAATTTACGAAGGAGGGCAGTTTCTCCTCCAGAACCATGGAGGAAGGTGGTGCAAGGATCAGCGTAAGCCTGCTATTCCATTTTCCGGCTAAGATGTCCATGGCTTTCAGGTTATCCGATAGGATCTTCTCCTCATAAACCCCGGGCTTTCTGAACAGGTAACCGTCCTGTCCTTTATAGACTCCATTGTTCTCTTCTTTTCCCAGAAGAACTTCCACATCCGATTTCAGATTGATCAGAAGGTCTCTCAGAGGAAACTGATCCTGCACATAGGATTCCACCCTTTCTGCCAGAACACCCGACTTCATCAGGTCTTCATCCCATCTGATCTCCTCTGTGAGCACTCTGTTTTCCAGGTCCGAAAACCGTCTGGACGGAAGAAGGATGTTGGTGATGAGCGGAATCAGAAGGATCCCAAGTACCAGAAGAAGCAGTCTTTTCTCTTTTTTCTGTTTCATTTCCCTTCCCTCCTAAAATCTGAAGTACAGAAACGGATTGTATGCACCATCCACAATATAGGCTGCAGATAGAAGGAATATCCCAAGCAGCACCATGGCTGATACCACTGTCTGAGACCGCCCTCTTCTGTCCAGAAACTGAAGATATCTTCGGTAAGGCCACGGTGTGGAAAAAAGGAGAAGCAGCAGGAAAAGCAGGGCGTATCGGTCCATGAGATATAAAGAAAATTCATCCATAAGTGCACCCTTTCCTGCCATGACCTTCAGATAGCCTGACAGGTGAGAAAGATCTTCCAGTGCAAAGATCACAAAGCTTACGAGAAGCACCGGAAGCGTGTAGACTCTGGAAAAGAGTTTTCCCGACTTTTCAAGAAACTTCCTGAGAAGGGTCTTCTCCAGGATCAGCACCACCGCAAAATACATGCCCCAAAACACATAATTCCAGGACGCTCCATGCCAGAAGCCCGTAAGCATCCATACCACAGCAATATTTCTCAGTGTGATCCATCTTCCTTTTCGGTTTCCGCCCAGAGGAAAGTAGAGGTAGTTTCTGAACCATTTTGACAGACTCATATGCCACCTTCTCCAGAATTCAGTGACGCTCCTGGATATGAAAGGATAATTGAAGTTTTCAAGAAAGTCGAATCCGAAGAGTTTTCCAAGACCGATGGCCATATCCGAATATCCGCTGAAATCAAAATAGATCTGAAGAGAAAAGGCGGCTGCACCGATCCAGGCCGTGACTACTGTGAGCTCCTCCACAGGAATCATCTTCACCTGCTCCCACAGTGCGCCGATGCTGTTGGCAAGAAGCACTTTTTTTCCCAGCCCCAGAATGAATCTGTGCATTCCCTCAGTCAGATGGGAAAGATCCGTTTGCCTCTTTTCCAGCTGCTTCTCCACATCCTTATAGATGACAATGGGTCCTGCGATGAGCTGAGGAAACATGGAGACATAGGTTCCGAAGGTGATGAGATTCTTCTGGGCTTTCACCTCTCCCCTGTATACATCGATGCTGTAGGACATGGTCTGGAACGTGAAGAAGGAGATTCCGATGGGCAGCGCCACGGAAAGGAGCTCCCTATCCGTTCCGAAAAACAGATTGGTGTTTCCGATGAAAAAATCAGCATACTTGAAGAATCCAAGAAGGCCCAGATTTGCTGTAATGGAAAGAATGAGAAACACTTTCGAAAGATTCTTCCGGTGTCTGAACTTTTCAATGAAAATTCCGTTGAAATAATCAATGAAAATGGACAGAAGCATGATGAGTATATACACAGGCTCACCGAAGCCGTAGAAGAACAGACTCACAGCAAGTAAGACCGCATTCTTCATGCGGTCTGGCACCATATGATATAGCAGGATGGTCAGCGGGAGAAAATAGAACATAAAAGCGGCACTTGAAAAAACCATAACGGACTCCTTGTACTTAAAATCATGAGAAAAAGCCTATACCTACATATAAGCTTTTCAGGTGAGTGTTATTTGAAATATCCTTTGAAGATTTCTTCGGCCTTCTCCACATTCTCATGAATGACGAAAACCAGATATTTTCCATTGGTTTCCGTATAGTAGTTTTTCGCATTTTCATACTGATCCGGCAGATACTGTTCAAAACTCTTCTGTACCGCTTCCGCACGTTTCACAATGGCGGCTTCCACTGTTTCCACATCCTTGACATCCTTCACTTTGAATACGGAGTATTCCTGTGTGGTCACATTCATCATAGGCATATTTGCATCGTATTCCTCGAGAAGGGAAGCGTCCAGTTCGTAGAACTGAAGCAGCGTCTCATCATCCAGCGGAATCATGGAACCCCATTCAAGCTCCTCCAGAATCTTGTCACCGATCTCCTTCACTGGTACATTGACTTCCTGTCCACCCTCTTCCGGTGTGCTCTGTTCGCCGCATGCGGCAAGACTCACCACCATCACTGCTGATAATAGTATTCCCAGTAGTTTCTTCTTCATGTTATCCTCCAAAATGTATAATCTTTTTACTGATGACCTAGCTTGAATTATATAGAGAGCGCTATTTCAGGTGGTTACATTCCTGTTACACCAAAGTGACAAAATGATTTCTGCTCCAGCACGGTTTTCATGCGGAAAACCATCCCCTCGAAAATTCATGGTATAATATTCATATATAAATTCTGAGAAAGGTGTGAGATAAGATATGAAAGTCGGATTCATCGGTCTAGGCATCATGGGCAAACCCATGGCACTGAATCTTATGAAAGCGGGTCATGAACTGAAGGTCTACAATCGTTCCAAAGAGGTTGTTGAAGAGCTGGTTTCTTTAGGTGCACAGGCAGCTGCAAGTCACGGAGATGCTGCAGTAGGGGTGGATGCCCTGATCACCATGCTGCCCGATTCTCCGGATGTGAAGAAAGTCATGATCGGAGAAAACGGTGTATATGACTCGGCAGGAGAAGGTCTGCTCTACATCGATATGAGCTCCATCCTGCCTGAAGTCTCTGTTGAAGTGGGAGAAAAACTAAGGGAGAAGGGCATCCATATGCTGGATGCACCGGTATCCGGAGGAGACCAGGGTGCCATAGCAGGAACCCTGGCCATCATGGCAGGTGGGGAAGAGGAAGACTTCAGAAGAGCAGTTCCTCTTTTTGAAGCCATGGGCAAATCCTATGTGCTGGTCGGACCTCTCGGCAGCGGAAACACCTGCAAACTCACAAACAACATGATTGTTGCAGGAAATATCGCGATACTCTCCGAAGCCCTGCTTCTATGCAGAAAATCCGGAACGGATCTGACAAAAGTTCTGGATGCCATTAGAGGTGGCTCTGCAGGTTCTGCTGTTCTGGAGAGTAAATCTCCGAGAATCCTCCATGAGGATTACAACCCGGGGTTCAAAATCGATCTTCATATCAAGGATCTGAGAAATGCCCTGATCACAGGAACAAAGCTTCATATTCCCATGCCACTGACAGAAGAGATCCTCGGCATGTACCGGGAGCTGAGTGAAGACGGTATGGGCAATGACGATCACAGCGCACTGTTCCGCTACTTCGAAAATCACAGCAGTTGATTCTTTTATGCAGTGAGACAGCACCAGAAAGCTTCAAACGCTTTTCTGGTGCTGTTCTTTGCCCTTTATGCCCTATCCTCCCTCTGCCTTTTCCTGTATAATTGAGAAAAACAACCGAAGGAGCAGAACATGCGAATTTTTATTGATGCGGACGGCTGTCCTGTGGTGAAGCTCACTGTTTCACATGCCAGAAAAAACGGAATTCCTGTAACCATCGTGAAGAACTACGCCCATGTCATTGAAGATGACTATGCGGAAATCGTGACGGTGGATATATCAAGCGATGCTGCGGATTACTACATCGCCAACAAGATCACCAGAGAAGACATCCTGATCACGCAGGATTATGGTCTCGCAGCCATGGCTCTTTCCAAAGGGGCATATATTCTCAATCAGAATGGGCTCCTCATCCACAACGGAAACATCATGACCCTTCTTGATCGCAGACATATCAATCAGAAAATGAGAAAAAACAGCCGGATCTACACGAAGATCAGAAAGAGAACCCCTGAAGATGATGAAGCCTTTCTTCTTTCACTGAAGAAACTGATAAACGATGCCATATAGCACACGCAAAGAAGAGCTGCAGGATCACATTGCATGGATCTGCAGCTCTTCTTCTCTTATATCATGCAGTTCAGATTGACATCTACTCTCAGATCTTCCCCGCCAGTGATTTCCTTGAACCGGTCAAACAGTTTTCTTCTCAGCGGTTCTTCCACCGATTCTTTCACCTCTACCGGTGACTTGAATACGCCTGTGATTCTTTCATTTCTTGTTTCCAGTTCAAACTTTCCATCAAAGGTCATATAATCCTTTCTCATTTCATCCATCAGATCCTTTACGGACTCCTTGAGGAACCGTTCAATAAGATAGGTCTTATACCCCTCTTCCCTGTTTCCGGATTCTACCAGATAGCGTTCGAATTTCTCCTTGAACGTTTCATTCATGGGTAGATCCACTGTATAATTTATCTTCACATTATTTTCCAAATCGGTCACCTTCCTTTACTATATAAGTCTATCACAGAACTCTGAACCCTTTGTGACCGTGCTGTGAAAAAACAACAAACCATGCACCCCTGAAGGCATCCGGTTGAATTGCCCTAGGAAGAAGTTTCAACTCGGATTCACATAAGAACACATACCGCAGGAACTGCCACCATCCCTGATAGAAGAATCACGCTAGGTATTTCCTCTCCGTCTCATGTATAATAAAAGAAACGCAGAACGTGTTATAGGATAACCAAACATCAAGGAGATGATAGCTATATGATCCGATATGCAACCATCGGCACTGGATTCATAACAGACTCATTCATAAATGGAGCTGCCAAGAGCGGTGAGATGAAGCTCGCAGCAGTCTATTCCAGGACAGAAGAAAAAGGAAGAAAGCTTGCCCTGCAGTACGGAGAAGATGTGCTCAGCTTCACAGACCTGGAGAAGCTGTCAAAGTCCAGCCTCATAGATGCAGTCTATATCGCCAGCCCTAACGCCATGCATGCTTCCCAGGCAAAGCTCTTTCTTCAGCACGGAAAGCATGTGCTGGTGGAAAAGGCCGCGGCTTCCAATGCCATGGAACTGATGGAAGTCATGAACCTGGCACAGGAAAAAGGCCTCGTGTTCATGGAGGCCATGAAGTCTCTCACCATGCCCGCATATCTGCTTCTCAAGGAAAATCTCCACAGAATCGGCAGAATCAGAAAATACGTCGGTATCTACTGTCAATATTCCTCAAGATACGACAGGCATAAATCCGGTGAACCGGTCAACACCTTCCAGAAGAAGTTCTCCAATGGTGCTCTGATGGACATCGGAATCTACTGCCTCTATCCCCTCGTGGACCTCTTTGGAGAGCCTGAGATCATAAAGGCGCAGGCAACGATTCTTGAAGATGGCGGGGTGGACGGATCCGGCTCCATGCTCCTCAAATACAGGGACATGGAGGCCGCTCTCCTATATTCGAAGATCAGCGATTCCCATCTGCCTTCTGAAATTCAGGGAGAGAAGGGGAGCATCCTCATTGACAGAATCGGCAGTCCAAGAGAACTCACCCTGATGCTCAGAGATGGCAGCAAAGAGGTTCTGGTGCCGGAAACAGAGGAAGAAGATATGGTCTACGAAGCTCTTGAATTCGTGAAGACCATCCGGGAAAACCGATCCTTTTCCTCCATCAATCACAGGCATCTGGCAGAATCCGTCCACAAGGTCATGGATGAAGCCAGAAGACAGGTGGGTCTCTCTTTCCCCAGTGACGAAAAGTACAGAAAATGAACCACCTGAAAAGAAGCAGGAAAAGAGCTCACACTCTTTTCCTGCTTCTCTGTTTCAGCATCTCTTTTCTAGATCAGCGCCGCTGCAAATACGGAACCTACCAGACCGAGTAAAATTACGATTGCCACGATTTTTGTGATCATATCACGCTTCTTATACAAATTAAACACCTTCCTTTTACTTCACAAATTCTATGTTGGGTCTTCTGTAATAGACAAACTGCGTCGATGGCGCAGAGGGGGAAAACTTGTTGCCGTACATATCCAGATTGTTTCTCTTCAATGTATTATTAAGAGAAACAACCACTCTGCCCTCTTCCAGACCTTCGGCCTTGTATTGTACCCCACCGGCATGGATGAAGGCTTTTTCTTCGCCTATCTCACCGATGTAGATGCCCACATGGTTCACTTTGCTGCCTTCAGGCACCATGGAGAATCCGATGTCTCCCACCTGAAGCTCCGACTCCATGACCGATGTGGACTGATCCCAGAGTCTGGTGGAAAGAGGACCTGTTTCGCTGCTTTTTTCGCTGAGCGCTTTCCCTGTGAGGTTATAGAACACCCAGTCCACAAACGCTCCGGATCCTATGGGTCCGTCAGGTCTGCCCATAGTCAGCTCCTCCTGCCCTAACGCAAAAGGATGGTTGATGAGAATCTGAGATAAGGCCACAAGATCTTCTCTTGAAGCTGTCCCATCCGCAGACACCATTTCCGTATATTCCGTATTTCCGTCATAGCTTACGCTCTTGCTGAAGAACATCTCAAATAGACCATTTCGGTCTAAAAGACTTACTGTAAGAACAATAAGAATCGTGATGATCAGGCCAAGCCATATTCTTCTTTTGCGACGATTCCTGCGTCTGATCTCCTGTACTCTTTTAACTCTTTCATTTCCATGAAATCTTAATCTATCTTCCAATTACATTCACCCGTTGGTATATATTCACCTTATTATAGCAGTTCTTTCCCGGTTTTTTACTAGAATATCATCATCATGCGAAAAACATGTGCAAAAAAGAAAAACCTGACTGCTCAGGCTTTATTCTATCGGAAGATTATTAACTCACGTTTAAAACTATTCTGTAGAACTCTTAAATTTTGGTCTGAAAATAATAGCCCATAAAACAAATACCACCAGTAATGTGGCCATCGCAGCGCAGAATGCCTGAAAATAGACATCAGATGCACTACCCATGGATGATTTCGATACTTCTTCACTGGCAAACACTGTCTGTGACAGGCTTACACTCATCGCCATCATCAATAATACTGATTTTTTCAAACACCCCATCACTTCTTCGCCTCCAATCTACTTACATGGTAGCAGAATATTTCAGGCATATTGTAAACAGAGGTTAAACTTTTCTCGAACATGAGATAAATATTGTCAGATTCTGATGTTTCTTGGGGTCAGCAAATGCTTATCCGCCTTCGATCATTCGGAGCGTTCTCTTCCTTCTGCTCTATTTTCCGTGCATGGACTTCAGTGCATGGTCCACCATCTTGAAGAGGGTTTTTTTAGAATAATTATTATCCAAAATAACATCCGCATAGAAACGCTGACCGGCTTCCTTGTTTTTTCTGTAGGTGTCGATTCTTCTTCGGATGGACTGCCTGCTGTCACCTCTTCTTTTCATTCGCTCTCTCAGTTTTCGCGGAGAACTTTCCACATAAATGATTCTCACTGAATCTTCGTATTTTTCTTTGAATGCCTTTGCACCATTGATATCGGTGACGGCAAAGACATCTCCCTCTCTTGACTTCTTTTGGACCTCTTCCAGTGATACTCCATAGAAGTTTCCGGCATAGAAATTCTCCTCCACCTTAAGGATCTTGTGGAAGGCAGGTTCATCCACAAAATGGTAGGCTTCTCCATTCACTTCTCCTGGTCTTGGTTCTCTAGTGGTATGAGAAATCAGCTCCCTTATTCCTTTTTCCTTCAGATATTCTCCCACCAGTGTCTTTCCGGACCCGGAAGGTCCTATGATAATGTATATCAAAAGTCATACCACCTTTGCTCTTTTCACATATTTTATCATTATTGCCGTATTAATTCCCAAATTTCTGAAATTATTTTATCTTTACTTGTTTATTTGCTATAATTACTTATTATTAAGAACATGAAAAATACAGAATTATAGGAGTTGATTTATTTTGGACCCGAGTTCGTGGCAGATTTTTTTACTGATTATACTGGTTTTACTTTCCGGATTTTTTTCTTCAGCAGAAACAGCCTTCACAGCGGTGAACAAGCTGAAGCTCAGACATTTTGCAGAAGAAGGAAATCACAGGGCAAAGAGAACTTTACGACTGATTGACAATCCGTCAAAACTGATCAGCACATTACTTATCGGAAACAACATCGTCAATATCTTCGCATCCGCTCTGGCTACCCTTGTAGCAATCAACAGATTCGGCATGGGAGCCACTGCAATTGCCACTTCCATTTTGACAATTGTGATTATTATTTTCGGTGAAATCACTCCGAAATCATTTGCTACACAATACGCCGAGAAAGTCTCCATGGCCTATTCAAGACCAGTGGGCATTCTCATGGTCCTTCTGACACCACTTGTCATCATTTTCTACAGCATCGCCTCAGCCATCATCAAGCTTTTTGGCGGAAACATCAATCAGGGGCATCCTCTGGTCACAGAGGCTGAGCTGAAAACCATGATGGATGTGGGAAGTGAAGAGGGTGTGTTTGAAGAGGAAGAAAAAGAGATGGTATTCAACATCTTCGATTTCGGCGATCTTCAGGTGAAGGACGTTATGGTTCAAAGAGTCGATATCTGCGCCATCGATGTGGCCGCGGATTATAATGAAGTGAAAGAAATCATCACCCAGGAACAGTTTTCCAGATTCCCTGTCTATAAAGAAGACATTGATGACATCATCGGCGTGCTCAACGTGAAGGATCTCCTTTTCATCGAGGAAGAAGACAAGGAAAACTTTGATCTGAAGAAATATATCAGAGAACCCTACTACGCCTATGAATTCAAGAGAATCCCTGAACTGTTCAAGGAACTCAAGAGAACAAGAACTCACTTGTCCGTCATACTGGATGAATACGGCGGTACAGTTGGTATTGCGACCATAGAGGATCTTCTGGAGGAAATCGTCGGTGAAATCGATGACGAGTTCGATGAAGACCGCGAGACCGATATAGAGACCATTCGCAAAAATGAATATATGGTTTCAGGCTCCTATCGTCTGGATGATCTGAATGAAAACATCGGAACGGACATCGAATCAGAAGAGTTCGACTCTATCGGTGGATATCTCATCGGCATCCTGGGCACCTTTCCTGAAAACGGTGAAGTCATCGAAACAGATGGAATCAAATTCATCGTGGAAGAAGTGGACAAAAACCGTATCAAGAAAATCAAGATGATCATGAAAACCACCCCGGCACAAGCACAGTAAGGAATCCTCAGGGATTCCTTTTTTCTTTGAAGCTGAATGGTTATTCATGTTGTAAACGTTTTATAAATTATCTGATTATTCCTTTGTAAACGTATTGACAAACCTATACGTACAGGTTATATTTTTAGTGATATGACTTATACGTACAAGTTACACCGACTTGTGTGTAGATGTCGAAAAATAAGGAGGATTAAAATGGGAAAGTACACTGAAGATGCACAAAAGATGCTCGAACTCGTTGGTGGTAAAGAGAACATTTCCGCCGTCACCCACTGTGTCACAAGAATGCGCTTTGTTCTGGTGGATCCGAAAAAAGCCGACATTCCGAAAATCGAAGCCCTGAAAAGCGTGAAGGGAAGCTTCACCCAGGCAGGTCAGTTCCAGGTCATCGTCGGCAATGATGTGGCCGAGTTCTACAATGAATTCGCTTCCGTTTCCGGTATTGAAGGCGTGTCCAAAGATGTTGTGAAGCAGTCTGCAAAATCGAACATGAACTGGGCACAGAGGCTGCTGGCAAATCTTGCAGAAATCTTTGCACCCCTTATTCCCGCACTGGTTGTCGGAGGTCTTATCTTAGGTTTTAGAAATTTTCTTGAAGCAGTACCGATTTTAAACGGCGGTGTGGACACCATCGTCTCCCAGTATCAGTTCTGGGCTGGTGTCAATCATTTCCTGTGGATCATCGGTGAAGCGATCTTCCACTTCCTGCCTGTAGGAATCACCTGGTCTGTGGCCAGAAAGTTCGGAACCACACAGATTCTTGGTATTGTTCTGGGTATTACACTGGTATCTCCTCAGCTTCTGAACGCCTATGGCGTTGCAGGCGGAGCAGAAGTTCCATTCTGGGATTTCGGATTTGCGAAAGTGGATATGATCGGATATCAGGCTCAGGTCATCCCGGCCATGCTGGCAGGATTCGCGCTGGTCTATCTTGAGAAATTCTTCAAGAAGATCGTGCCGGAGTATCTGTCCATGATTCTTGTGCCTTTCTTTGCCCTGGTACCCACTGTGCTTCTTGCTCATATCGTCCTGGGCCCCATCGGATGGGTCATCGGCGATGCCATCTCCTCAGTGGTATATGGCGGACTCACTTCCGCATTCGGATGGCTCTTCGCAAGTGTATTCGGATTCCTCTATGCGCCGCTGGTCATCACCGGTCTTCACCATATGACCAATGCCATTGACCTTCAGCTCATGAATGAATTCGGTGGAACCAACCTCTGGCCTATGATCGCTCTATCGAACATTGCCCAGGGTTCAGCGGTGCTTGCCATAGTATATCTCCATCGCGGAGACAAGGAAGAGCAGCAGATTTCCATACCTGCAGCCATCTCCTGCTACATGGGTGTCACAGAACCTGCCATGTTCGGTATCAACATCAAATACATCTATCCGTTCCTGGCAGCCATGATCGGTTCTGCCATTGCAGCCATCGTTTCCGTAAGCTCAGGTGTCATGGCAAACTCCATCGGTGTCGGTGGACTTCCAGGATTCCTGTCCATTCAGCCGAAATACATACTGGTCTTCATACTCTGTATGATCATCGCCATTGTAGTTCCCTTTGTTCTCACCATCTTCTTCGACAAGAAGGGTATTCTCAAAGGAAAAGGAATGGACTTTAAACTGAAGTACTTCTAAAAACTGAACACATGAAAAAAATGAAGGAAAGGAGTGATCAGGACTTGAAGAATTTTAACGACAGTGTCATCTATCAGATCTATGTGAAGTCCTTCATGGATTCCAACGGGGACGGCCTTGGGGACATACCCGGAATCACAAGCAGACTGGATTATTTAGAGAAACTGGGTGTGGATTATCTCTGGCTTACTCCTGTATTTGTATCGCCGATGAACGACAACGGTTATGATGTGGCCGACTATTATAAGGTGGACCCATCCTTCGGAACCCTGGAGGATTTAGAACATCTGATATCCGAGGCGAAGAAGAGAGGCCTGGGCATCATGCTGGACATGGTGTTCAATCATACCTCCACCCATCATGAATGGTTCCAGAAAGCATTGAAGGGAGATCCTATATATAAGGATTACTACATTTTCAGAAAAGGAAAGGCCGGAGGCCCCCCTACCAACTGGATATCAAAATTCGGCGGAAATGCCTGGGAATATGTTCCTGAATTCGATGAATACTATCTTCATCTGTTTGATAAGACTCAGGCGGATCTCAACTGGGAAAATGAGGCGGTAAGAAAAGAACTCTACAAGATCGTCAACTACTGGCTGGAAAAAGGCGTCAGCGGATTCCGCTTCGATGTGGTCAATCTCATTTCAAAACCCGATGAATTTCTGGACGATGACCTGGGAGACGGAAGAAGATTCTATACCGATGGACCGAAAATCCATCAGTATCTCAAGGAACTCAACAGAGAAACCTTCGGCAGAGTGGAGGATACCATCACCGTCGGTGAAATGTCCTCCACCACCCTTAAGAACTGCGTAAGGTATTCCCATCCAGAAGAGGATGAGCTCAGCATGGTCTTTAATTTCCATCATCTGAAAGTGGACTACGACAAAGGAGACAAGTGGTCTCTTATGGATTTCGACTTTCAGGAGCTCAAGAATATCTTTGATCACTGGCAGTCCGGCATGGATGAGCATGGAGGCAATATGGCGCTGTTTCTCAGTAACCATGATCAGCCAAGAGCCCTATCAAGATTCGGGGACGACAGGAACTACCCCAAAGAATCCGCAAAAATGCTGGCCACCACCCTCCATATGCTCAAAGGCATTCCCTATATCTATCAGGGAGAAGAATTCGGCATGACCAATGCCTACTTCACCTCCATTGACGAATACCGGGATGTGGAGAGCACCAACTACTACAATATACTCAAAGAGAAAGGTCTTCCTGAAGAGAAGATCATCAGAATCCTTCAGGCCAAATCCAGAGACAACGGCAGAACACCGATCCTCTGGAATGGAGAAGAGGGACATGGCTTCACCACAGGCACTCCATGGATTCCCTTCAGTAAAACGAAGGGTGTCAGCGCAAAAGAGGACCTCCATGATGAAAACTCCATCTTTGCGTACTATCAGAAACTCATACAGCTGAGAAAAGAAAATCCGGTGATTCAGAAAGGATCCTACAGGATCATCGACAAGAATCATGAAACGCTCTTTTCCTATCTGAGAACCCTGGGAAAGAAAAGTGTTCTTGTCATCAGTAATTTCTATGGTGAACAGGTGTATTTCGAACCTGGACAGTATGACCTGCCTGAATTCAGCCTGGAAAACTATAAGGTCCTTCTTGGAAATTACGAAGCACTCAGCTGGGAGAAAGGGAAAATTTCAGTAAGACCTTATGAAACCATGGTATTAAGCATTGAGCCTCATAAATAGTCATGGTATTATGGATTGGGTGATGTGAATGGCAAAGTATTCAGCTTTATATAACAAAATACAGAAAGATATAGAAGAAGGTATCCTGAAACCGGGAGAAAGACTTCCATCGGAGAAAGAACTGATGGAAACCTATGATCTTTCCAGAGATACAGTAAGAAAATCCCTTGGCCTTCTTGCGGCCAACAGCTATATCAGAAAAATCAAAGGAAAAGGGTCCTTTGTTCTTGAAATGAACCGATTCGATTTTCCTGTGGCAGGACTCATCAGTTTCAAGGAAATGGCGAAGCGCACCAACATGAAGAGCCATTACACAGAAGTGGTTCGGCTCCATCTCCTGAAGGAATCGGCTTTCCCCGTGCATGCGGTGGAACAGAATGAACTGAAGGACATCTGGGAACTCATCCGTGTGAGAGTCATCGATGGAAGAAGAGTGATCCTTGATAAGGACTACTTCTACAAAGATGTGGTGGGTGAGCTTACAGAGGAAGTCTGCAAAGGATCCATCTACGAATATTTCGAGAATGAACTGGGCATTACCATCGGACATGCGCACAAGGAAATCATCATAGAAAAAGCCACCGAAGAGGACCGGAAGAATCTTGATCTCCAGGACTATGACGTTGTGGCCGTGGTGAACTCGCTGGTGTATCTGGAAACCGGAAAACTTTTTCAGTTCACGCAGTCCAGGCACTGTCCGGATAAATTCAGATTCATCGATGTGGCAAGAAGAGTCCGGCCCTGATCTGTATGAAAGAATCAAACCAGGCATCACAGCATATGTGGTTCCTGGTTTCTTTTTCTTTTAGTGGCGGAAAACCCCAACTTCCATTACAATGATTCTAATGGAAAAACTGAAGCAGCATGACGCGGCTTAGGGAAGGAAGAGCGACAGAGAAAATGATGGATTATTATAAGGAAGCCCTGCTGGAGGCGAGAAAGGCCTATGACGAAAATGAAGTGCCTGTAGGCTGTGTCGTGGTGAAAGACGGCGAGATCATCGGCAGAGGAAGAAATCACATGGAAGGCAGCAGCGATCCTTCGGGACATGCGGAAGTCCTTGCCATCAGAGAGGCCGCGGAAAAACTCGGCACCTGGAGACTCACCGGATGTACACTCTATGTGACACTGGAACCCTGTCTCATGTGTTCCGCACTGATCCGCAAATCAAGAATCGGCAAAATCTACATCGGCGCCATAGAGCCCCGTGAGGGTGCTTTCGGAAGTGCACTGTCCATCAATGACCTTCCCCCCAGAGATCATCATGTGGAAGCTTTCTGGCTGTATGATCCGGACTCTGAAACCCTGCTCAGGAATTTTTTTAAGGAGCTACGACGAAATGATTGAAGTATACGACAGAAAAGAGAAACGAATGAAGGAGGAACAGGTGGTGGGAGGAAGTCTTCTGAAGCTCCTCTATGAAAAATCCTATGGGAAGCCTTTTCTTTATTTCGTGAAGAGAAAGATCTTCTCTGACCTCTACGGCAGACTCATGGACACAAAATGGTCCAGGCGCCTGATCAGAGGTTTCATTACAGACCACAACCTGAACATGGAGGAATCCATGAAGTCCGAAGAGGATTTCACCACCTTCAATGAGTTTTTCACAAGAAAGCTGAAGCCCGAAGCAAGGCCTTTTGATACGACCCCAGAGACTCTTATCAGTCCCTGTGATGCAAGGCTTCTGGCTTTTGATGACATCCATGTGGAGGAAGTGATTCAGGTGAAGGGTCTCACCTATGCGCTGAAGGATCTGATTCAGGATGAGTCCCTGGCGGAAAAATATGAGGGAGGCACAGTCATGATTTTCAGGCTCAATCCTCTGGATTATCACAGATTTCATTTTCCTGATGACGGCGTTCCCCATCCCACCCATACCATGGACGGTCTCTACTACTCCGTGAATCCGGTGGCACTCCAGTCCATTCCAAGGCTTTATGTGGAAAATAAAAGAGCGGTGACGAAATTCGACAGTAAGAACTTCGGACCCCTTCTTTTTGTGGAAGTAGGCGCCACCAATGTCGGCACCATCGTCCAGACCCACAAGGACTGCTCACCTGTAACGCGCGGAAGCGAAAAGGGATATTTCCGGTTCGGAGGGTCCACCCTGATTCTTTTCGCAGAAAAAGACCGGGTCAGGATGGATGAGGATCTTCTTCTGCGCTCTCTAGATGGTATCGAGACCAGAGTGCTCTTCGGCGAATCCATTGGAAGAGCTGCAAATTAATAAACAGTTTACGCAAAAGAAAGAATCTGGAAAGAGTTCTGCTGTAAGCTTAGCATACAGTAAAGAGAGGAGATGATTTCATGTATGGCCTTGCATTAGGCGGAGGAGGCTCCCGAGGATCCTATGAGATCGGGGTTCTGAAGGCGCTGAAGGAAATGAATATTGAAATCGGCGCCATTACAGGCACATCCATCGGAGCCATCAATGGGGCTTCCTTTCTCATGGGTGATATGGAGCTCATGGAGGAAATCTGGAAATCCTTAAACAGAGATTCTCTGATCAAGTTTAAAGATATCAGCATTCCTGATATCATTAAGAACAGAGGGTTTGATTTTGACATCCTCATGGACCTCCTGAACAAACACATTAAGGAGGAAGTGATCCGGAAGAATCCCATCGATTTCGGAATCGTCACCTATAATCTCAGCACCCGCGAACCAGTGGTGCTGTTCAAGGAGGATATTCCCGAAGGAAAGCTTGTGGAATATGTGGGCGCCAGCGCCAACCATCCTTCCTTCGAAAGACTCACCATAGAAGGGGAAGCTTATATCGATGGAGCCGTCTACAATAATATTCCAGTACTCCCTCTGTACGAGAAAGGATACCAGAACATCATTGCCGTGAACCTGCACACCTTCGGTGACTGGAAAAGTCTACAGGGGCCTTACAACCTGGTGGAGATCAAGTCTGAAAAGCCTCTGGGTTCCGTTCTGTTCCCAGATCCTGAAACCATCAGGAAAAACATGACATACGGTTATCTGGATACCCTGAAGACCTTCGGAAAAGCACACGGGTACCACTACTACTTCAGAACCCTGGATGATTTCACGCTCCTGAACTCGCTGAGCGCAGAAGAGATCAAAGAGTTGAGAAGAGAGGTGAGCCCGGTCTTTCTCAACAAGACTCTGGGGCACTATGAAAACAAGCTCAGGGAAGATTATTCCCTCACCTTATCTGGACTTGAAATCACAGCTGAAATTCTGAAAATCGACAATACGAAGATCTATGCACATCAGGGAGAACTTCTTGATGAGATCTTCATGGCGGTCAATGAGATCGTCAAAGGCAGCACCAGACTCCCGCTGAAGGAAAGCATCATTTTCAAAGAACTGGATTCAAAGGCATTCAAGGCATTGGAACTGGCAGCCCCGAAAGTTGCCATCGCCAATCTCTTCCTGAAAATCCTTCAAAATAGAATTATAGGAGAGTAAGTTATGAAAAATATTGATCTGAGAAGCGACACCGTCACCCATCCCACCGAAAGAATGAGACAGCTCATGTCCACCGCCCCTGTAGGGGATGATGTCTATGGGGATGACGAAACGGTCATAAAACTGGAGAAGAAAGCAGCAGAGCTCCTGGGAAAGGAAGCTGCCATGTTTGTACCCTCTGGTGTTTTCGGAAACCAGGTTTCCGTTCTCACTCATACCAGAAGAGCTCAGGAGATCATCCTGGGTGAAAAATGCCATATCATCGAACATGAAGCAGGCTCAGTAGCCCTCATATCCAATGTGCAGACAAGAACCATCGATGACAGAAGTGGTGAAATGAATCCGAAGGAAGTGGAAAGAATCATCCGCAAGGCGGAAGACATCCATTTCCCGCATACTGGTCTCATCTGTGTGGAGACTGCCCATTCCACTGGTAATGTGGCCTCCTTGGAGAATCTGAAGGAAATTCATACCATCGCAAAGAAGTATGGCATACCGGTTCATCTGGATGGAGCAAGACTCTTCAACGCCGCTGCCTATCTAGGTGTGGAAGGAAAGGACATCGCAGAGAATGCCGATACTGTCTCCCTCTGCCTCTCCAAAGGCCTCTGCGCACCGGTAGGATCCGTTGTGGCAGGCACAGAAGAGTTCATTCATGAGGCAAGAAAGAACAGAAAGATTCTTGGCGGAGGCATGCGGCAGGCAGGCATTCTTGCAGCTGCAGGACTGGAAGCGCTTGAAATGAGAAAAAGACTGAAAGAGGACCACGAAAACGCAAAGTATTTCGGCGAAGAACTGGATAAGATCCCAGGGATCAAGGTCCATAAGGATGCCATCAAGATCAATATGATCTTCTTCCAGATCGAAAAAGAGAATTTCGATGAAGCGCATTTCGTTTCTTATCTCAAGGACAGAGACATTCTCATCAATGGTCAGGATGGTGGTCTGTTCCGCTTTGTGACCCATTACTACATCACTCGTGAAAGAATCGATGCGGTCCTTGAAATTCTCAAAGATTATTTCAGATAGAAAATTGAAAATCCGGCTTAATTGTGGTAATATGATTAAGTTCAGCAGTGGTAGCTCAGCTGGATAGAGTAATCGGCTACGAACCGATCGGTCGGGGGTTCGAATCCCTCTCACTGCACCATAACCAATGAAATCCTCGGGTTTCATTGGTTTTTGTTTTGCCCTGATAAACGAATCTGTTCCTAAATGTCATTTCCTGTATTTAACTTTAGAGTGATGAAGTTCGTCTTGTGCTACAATATTTCTTATATATGACACAGAATATGGAAAAGGAACGGTTAAACACATTGAATAAGTTATGGACAAGAGATTTTAAAATAATAACCATAGGATCCATCATCTCCATGCTCGGAAATTCCGTTGCAGGATTTGCCATCGGACTTCTGGTACTGGATTATACCCAGTCGACACTGCTGTTTTCACTTTTCATGGTGGTCTACAATCTGCCTAAGATCGTAGCGCCCCTTTTTGCAGGTCCGTATCTGGACCGCTTCTCCAGAAAGAAAGTCATCTACACCCTGGATTTTTTCTCCTCGGCGGTCTTCTTTCTGATGTTTCTGCTTCTCCGAGCCGACTGGTTCAATTATCCGGTGTTTCTCGGAATCGTGCTCCTCATCGGAACCATCGATGGTGTATACAGTGTAGCCTATGAAAGCTTCTACCCGAATCTCGTATCCAAAGGGAACTTTTCCAAGGCTTACTCCATTTCCAGCATGATCTATCCCCTGGCTGCCTTCATGGTGCCGGTGGCCTCAATCATCTATACAACTACAGGATCTGCTGCACCGCTCTTCGCATTCAATGCGGTGACTTTTTTCGTAGCGGCTCTCTTTGAGACCAGAATCGGATATACCGAAATGCATATGCAGGAGAACCAGAGTGAAGATAAGGGTTTCTCCATGGTTTCCTATAAAGCGGACTTCAAAGAAGGTCTCCAGTACATGAAAGAGGAAAAAGGGCTTCAGGTCATCACCGCCTATTTCTTCATCACCATGTTTGCAGGGGGCGGAATCCACATTCTCCACCTGCCCTTCTTTAAAAACAACCCTGAACTCTTCGCCAATATTCCAATCAACGTGGTGACGCTTTATACCATCATCAGCAGTTTCGGCGTACTGGGAAGACTTACAGGCGGATTTATTCATTACAAGTACAAATACCCCGTGGACAAGAAGTTTCTCATCGCCATCATCGTCTATACCACCATCGCCCTCCTGGAAGCCTTCAATCTCTACTTCCCGGTGCCTCTGATGATGCTGAGCTTCTTCATTATCGGAATCATGGGCGTCACATCCTTCAACATCAGAATCTCTGCCACCCAGTCCTATGTACCTGATGTGAAGAGAGGAAGATTCAACGGGACCTTCCAGATGATCGTTTCAGCTGGTAATATTCTGGGACAGCTCCTGGCAGGATTCCTTGGAGAACTCTACCACGAAAGACACATCATCATGATGTTCATGGCCGTGAATCTTCTGGCTGTAATCTTCATCATGTACAATAAAAGAGAGCATGTCAAAAAGATCTATAACAGAAGAGTCTAGCTCTTCTGCCATAGATCTTTTCCTTTTTCGCTGAAAAATAGTGTTCTCATTGTTCTACTCCCTGAAATCAGGTATACTTTCTTCAATAATCATTTATTCACCCTTCTCCGCAGCTTCAGGATGAATCACCGGAGAAGGAAATGGATGAACTGGAGGCGACTATGTTTATTATCAGGGAAATCAGTCCTCGCTCAACACTCCAAATCAGGCAGAAGGTTCTTCGTCCCTATCAGCCCGTGGAAGCATGCGTCTATGATACGGATGATGCAGAGGGTTCTTTTCACGTAGGTGCCTTCCATGACGGTAAACTAGTCAGTATCGCTTCCTTCTGCCCGGAACATAATGAGGAGTTAGAAGGAGCCCTGCAGTATAGGCTGCGTGCAATGGCGACGCTTCCGGACTATAGAAGAATGGGTGCAGGAAAGCTGGTTGTGCGCTATGCTGAAGAAATCCTTGAAGCGAAAGGCACTGAAATACTTTGGTGCAAAGGAAGAACATCGGTCACGGAGTATTACAGAAGACTTGGATTTCTCCCCCATGGAGAAGTGTTTGATTATCCTCCCATTGGTCCTCATATACTCCTGTGCAAAAAACTCACAAACAGATCATAAGATTGGATGGTTCCAGGAAAATCTTCCGGGAAACAGAAAAGGGATTCCTTCGAATCCTTTTTCATATCTCTGTTCAGTCCGCTTTCACCGAAAGATGCCTCTCTATCTTTCTGATGAGATTCTCCATATCCGTTATATCCTCTTTCAGCTCCAGTGAGTTCACCACAGGCATGCCGTCATGATCCACCTCACCATAGGTTTCGATGTCGATCATGGCCTCATGAAGTTCCTGGGCCTGGTCTTTCGCATTTCTGATATATTTGAGCAGCTTTTTAAGCTCTTCATTTGAGAATTCCATTATATTCCCTCTCGCTTCTTTTTACCTATATCATACCATAGGCCGTTTTTTCCATATAGAAGAAAAACCAAAGA
>NZ_JBINJW010000022.1:0-50137 GCF_043951855.1 Proteiniclasticum sp. C24MP | reverse complement strand
AGAATGAAAAGATTTCAGGAAATGTTTGCGCTTTGTCTGCTTTAGTGATATAATACATCAGTGGTTTAGGATAGTACATAATTTATGATAGATGATATTTATCAACACCTTGCAGCACGACTGCGAGGTTTTTTTATGGAGAATTCTCAATCATGAAAAATAGAAAGAAAGAGGTAAATATGGAAGACAAGAGATTTATTGACCTAGGGCTAAGCGAAAGTGTACTTAAAGGTATCGGTGCCATGGGTTATGAAACACCTTCAGATATTCAGGGAGAAGTCATTCCCGTCATACTGGAAGGCAAGGATGTCATTGGACAGGCGCAGACCGGAACAGGTAAAACATTAGCTTTCTCAGCACCTATGCTGAGTATGCTCGAAAAGAAGGGCTCCGTAAGTGCGATCATTTTAGCACCTACAAGAGAACTAGCCATTCAGGTCAGTGAAGAAGTGGAGAGAATCGCGAAGTTTACCGGCGTGAAGCTGTTGGCGGTTTATGGTGGTTCCAGTATTGATACGCAGATCAGAACACTGAGAAGAGGCGTGGATATCGTTGTAGGAACACCAGGTAGAGTCATCGACCTAATGAAGAGAAAAGTGCTGAAGCTTGATGAAGTGGACTTTCTGGTCCTGGATGAAGCGGATGAAATGCTCAACATGGGATTCGTTGAAGATATCGAAACCATCATGGCGGGAACAAGTGCCGATAAGCAGACCATGCTTTTCTCAGCGACCATGCCTGATGAATATAAGAGACTCTCAAAGAAGTACATGAGAGAAGACAGAGTACACATCAAAGTCAAAGACAAGTCCATGACAGTATCCACTGTCAAGCAGGCCTTCTTTGAAGTAAGAGAGCAGTATCGTTTTGAGACCTTATGCAGAATCATGGATTCTGAAGATATGGAATCCGTCCTGGTATTCTGCAGAACCAAGAGAAACGTGGATGATCTGGTCTCCAATCTGGTGGATAAAGGCTACAATGCAGCCGGTATGCACGGAGATATGAGTCAGAATATCCGTATTTCAACCCTTAGAAAATTCAAGGACAGAAAACTGAAGTTCCTGGTGGCAACGGATGTTGCGGCAAGAGGAATCGATATCGACAATCTGTCCCACGTGGTGAACTATGACCTGCCACAGGACATCGAGTCCTATGTGCATAGAATCGGTAGAACCGGACGTGCCCATCGTGAAGGAATCGCCTACTCCCTTGTCAACTCAAGAGAGTTCGGTTTCCTGAAGCAGATCGAAAAAGTAACCAAGAGCAAGATCGAGAAGAGAGAAATTCCTACCCTTGAAGATATCTTCAAGACCAAGAATGAAACCTTCAAGAACAAGATCGTCACTGAGCTTTCCACAAACAACTACAAGAAGTTCTATCCTGTCATCGAAGAGATGAAGGAAACCTTCAATGTGGAAGACGTGGCAGCAGCGCTCATGCAGATGCTTTATAAGGAAGAGCTCAGCTTTGACTATAAAGTGAATATGCTGGAGACGCCTAAGAAGTTCGTAAGACTCTTTGTGACCGTAGGGTCCATGGATAAGCTCACACCAAGAAAGATGATCGACTTCATCGTTTCTGGTACGAATCTGAAGCCAGACAGCATAGGAACCATAGACGTTCTGACCAAGTTCAGCTTTGTGGATGTCGTCGCTGGTACAGAGGATGAGATCGTGAATAAGCTGAACGGAAAGAAGCTTTCCGGAAGAAAAGCGAAGTTCGAAGTGGCTGCGAGAAGAAGAAGAAAGTAGTCCAAAAGGAAAAAGTGATCAATAGAGAAATCAGCAGGATGCGCATTGCGTCCTGCTGATTTTTTCCATTCTAATTCTTAATGAAAGTAGTTCATATTGTATGAAAAAGAAGTATTGCAACACAGTAAAATTTATTGCTGAGTTAAATGTGATATCCTGATTCCTGGGCTCTATCTTCTCTCCACAAGTTCTCCATTGCTTTTCAAAATACTCTTCTCTGGAATATAACCTCTTACAGAACTTAATGGATAAACAATACTATTCTTTCCTATTATTGTCCCGGGGTTCAAAACGGAATTGCATCCCACTTCAGCTAAATCCCCTACAATCGCTCCAAATTTTCTTAACCCAGTTTCAATAGTATCTGCACCATATTTCACCTTTATTAATGTCCCATCAGACTTTAAATTGGATGTTATTGCACCTGCCCCCAAATGGGCTTTATATCCTAATATTGAATCACCAATATAGTTGTAATGGGGAACCTGCACTTTGTTAAAGAGGATTGAATTTTTAATTTCAGTTGAGTTTCCAATTATAATATCATTTCCAATGATAACATTGTCTCTAATGTAAGCAGAGTGTCTAATTTCGCAATTATAACCGATAATTGCTGGACCGTTTATAAGAACACTTTTTTCTATAGTAGTGCCTTTGCCAACCCATACAAATTCTTCTATTCTTTCGAAATCGCTTGGCAGATTTTTTGCGTATTCATAAATGAAATCCTTGATTATGGCAAGAGCTTCCCAAGGATACTTAAGCCCTTCAAATATGGCTCTTGCATC
Source organism: Proteiniclasticum sp. C24MP (assembly GCF_043951855.1). Classification (NCBI taxonomy): domain Bacteria; kingdom Bacillati; phylum Bacillota; class Clostridia; order Eubacteriales; family Clostridiaceae; genus Proteiniclasticum; species Proteiniclasticum sp. C24MP. The sequence continues at coordinate 47,595 of NZ_JBINJW010000022.1, read as the reverse complement.
TAATTCATCGATGTTTAATAGTTCGTTTACAGTAACTTTCATTATAATCCTCATCTGACTTATTCGTCACTCATATTTATATGTACTAAACTCTCGTCTGTAAAAACTATTATACCATTGGGAAGATGGCATTAGAAGATTAGCAGACCAACGATCATCATAAACAGAATCACCAGATTCCCTTGCACAGCGGAGTGCTCGGTCAAGAACCATTATTGCAGCCACAGCACATCAATTTTCCTTATGGATTTCTCTTTGAATGCTTTGATGTTTCCAGCAGGTCAGTTCTAATAAAGATATTATCCATCATCCATCGGATCACATGATGACCACTATGAGCAACCTTTTCTGGATGACAAGGACCGATTCGATTTTCTTGGTTTCCATAATCGAAAATTTCTTCGGAAAAAGAAAGGTGGAGAAATATTCTACTTCATGGAACATATTCCCAAAAAGGAAGCCATGAATAAAATGAGGAGCGAATTCAGGGCGTATATCTCTCCTCGGAACAGGCTTCATTGTGATACGCTGGAGTTCGCAGAGGGTCTGAACCGAAAAATCAGTATTCTAATCTATATATTTTATCATGTGAAAGCTAGATGGGCGACAAAAAATAGTGATATAATGACAAATTGTAATATTTATTGATAAGATGTTAAGTATTTTGAATATTAATTAATTATTTACCTAAACTCAATTGACAATGGTTTGTTTTAGTTAGACAATTAATCTGAAAGCTGAATACTGGATTCATGGAAACATGATCTGGTTTTTATTTGCTGACTAGAGTAAAGGTTTACAACAAAATCCAAGGAGGTTAACATGAAAAAAGTTATCAACAATCCAAACAATGTCGTCGACGAACTGCTGATGGGTATGGTTTATGCTCATCCTGACCATGTAAGAAAGCTGGATGGATTTGAGGTTCTTGTCAGAAAGAATTCCCCAGTGGAAAACAAGGTAGCACTTGTAAGCGGTGGTGGTTCAGGACATGAGCCATCTCATGGAGGATTTGTAGGAAAGGGTATGCTGGACGGCGCTGTAGCAGGTGCTGTATTCACATCACCAACACCAGACCAGGTTTTTGAAGCCATCAAGGCTACAGCAGGACCAAAGGGTGCGCTTCTTATCGTGAAGAACTATACCGGAGACATCATGAACTTTGAAATGGCCAAGGAAATGGCTGAAGCAGAAGATCTCAAGGTGGATTACGTGGTAGTCAATGACGACGTGGCTGTGGAAAACTCCACATGGACCACTGGTAGAAGAGGTATCGCTGGTACCGTTCTAGTCCATAAGATCACAGGAGCCAAAGCAGAAACAGGAGCAGAGCTTGACGAAGTCAAGAGAGTTGCGGAAAAGGTCATCGCAAATGTAAGGTCCATGGGGCTGGCACTGACACCTTGTATCGTACCTGCTGCCGGAGAACCAAACTTCACACTGGCAGAAAATGAGATCGAAGTGGGTATGGGTATCCATGGAGAACCAGGTACACACAGAGAAACACTGAAACCTGCAGATGAACTGGTTGACCATCTGGTAGGAAAGATCCTGGCAGACATCGACTACAGCGGCAGTGAAGTGGTTGTTATGGTGAACGGACTTGCGTCCACACCACTTATGGAACTCTATATCGCAAACAAGAGAGTCCATGAAATCCTGAAGGAAAAAGGAATCAAGGTATACAAATCCATGGTCGGAGAATATATGACATCTCTTGAAATGGCTGGTTTCTCCGTTACACTTCTGAAACTGGATGATGAACTGAAAGAGCTCTTTGATGCTCCAGCAGATACACCAGCACTGAAATCACTATAGCAGCATAGAAGGAGGACAAGCATATGGCTGATGCACAAAAGGTTAAAGAGGTGATCCTGGCCATCAGTGAGATCATCGAGGAGAAAAAACTGTTTCTGACACAACTGGATGCCGCCATCGGTGATGGTGACCATGGCCTCAACATGGCCAAAGGTTTCGGTGCCGCAAAGGAAAAACTGGAAAGCACCAATCCTGAAACCCCTTCAGATATACTGAAGGCTGTGGGCATGGCTCTGATATCCAAAGTGGGCGGAGCAGCAGGTCCTTTATACGGAACCGCATTCTTGAATGCGTCGAAATCCGTGGCAGGAAAGACGGAACTGGATCTTAACGACTATCAGGTGATGCTGGAAGCAGCACTGGATGGAGTCAAGAGCAGAGGAAAAGCAACAGTGGGAGAAAAAACCATGGTGGATGCCATCGAGCCGGCACTGGAAGCGCTGAAGAAAGCCATTGCAGAAGGATCCTCCACAAGAGAAGCTATGGATAAATCCGTAGCCGCAGCGGAAGAGGGAGTGAACTACACCAAGACCATCATTGCAAAGAAGGGTAGAGCTTCCTATCTAGGCGAAAGAAGTATCGGTCACATCGATCCGGGTGCCATGTCATCCTTTGTGATCCTCAAAACCATAGCGGAAAAATTCTAGACCTTACCTTAAGACATAGAGAAAAGAGCTGAAACGGAGTGTTTCAGCTCTTTTCCACGTCCAGTGCTTTCTGGAATCCATCATGCTTTCTGCCTGTTTGCCCTCTTGTCCGCTGCAAAATAATTGGTTCCGATGACGCCGATGATGATGAGCAGTGCTCCGATGACCTGGTAATAGCGAAGATGCTCATGAAGGAGAAGGACCCCTGCGAAGATGGAAATCACAGTCCCGAGGTGATTGAAGATGCTCATTCTGGAGGCTTCCAGCCTGGACAGGGCAAAGTTCGACAGTAGAGAAGTGCCTAAGGTGGAAAGTACACCGAGAAAGAGAACCCCTAGAAGAAAAGAGGGTGTCAGGAGCGGCGTGAAGTAGCCTTTCACAGTACCTTCCCTGAGATGGAGCCCCAGATTGATCAGATTGAAGACGATGAACCCAGTGGTGATGGCCACAGACGTGAGCTTCATGAAGCTGTGGTTTTTCACAAGCTTTCGGATGAGGACCAGATTCATAGCGGAAGAAAGGCTTGAAAGTAGAAGGAGAAGATACCCTGTCAGGCTCTCCACCGAAACCTCAGCTCCTTTCATGAGAGAGATATAGACCACCCCCGAGAGAGAGACCAGCATGAAGATCTTCTGCTTTCTTTTCGTCTTCTCCTTTAGAATCAGCGTGGCCAGAATCATGGTGAGCAGCGGCGTCGTTGCCTGAATGATGCCTGCTTCAGAGGAGAACACTTTCTGGAGGCCTAGAAGCTGAAGAGAGAAAAAGAGCAGCGGATAAAACAGGGAGAGAGGCAGGATGGCGAAGAACTCCTTCTTCGTCATCCTGAACTTCATGAAGCCAAGCATCTTCAGCGCAAGAAGTGCAAGAAAAGCGAAGGTGAATCTGTGCGCAAGGATGACCCAGGGAGATGCGGTATCGAGGCTGATCTTATTCGTAAAAAAAGAGAAGCCGATGATGATGGACATGGACAGAGCGGCAAGATAAGCAGCTGATTTCTTCTCCATGGGTTTCCTCCTTGTAATTTGACTTATAGTAATTATATCATTAACCTATGACATTTGTTAACATTATGAAGAATCGGAGAATCTTCCCGATCCCTTCAGGGCTTCCACGTCCAAGTATGTTAAAATAGTACAAAAGAAATGAAAGAGACAGAGGTGAAGCATATGATCATGAACTGTATGCCCGACTACATCATGAAAAAGGATGAGGCGGATAAGCTGAGAACATTAACAGGCAAAGACATTCTGGATGTGGAGAACTTCCGCGACCATGTGGATAGATTAGATGAAGTGGAAGCCATCATACCGCCCTGGAGATTCAAGGCGGAGGACTTGGCACTGTTTAAGAATCTCAAGTGGATTCAGACCTTCAGTGCAGGGGTGAACACGCTTCCTCTTAAGGATATAAAAGAGAGAGGGATTCTCCTTACAAATTCCAGTGGCGTCCATGGACCCCAGATGACAGACCATATCATGGGGATGGTTCTTTCCTTTGCGAGAGCTCTTCTGCCCAGCATCAGACATCAGAAGGAGAAGAACTGGAAGGTGGATTATCCTCTGACGGAGCTGAACGGAAAAGAGATGCTCATCGTCGGTGCGGGGAGCATAGGGCAGCTTCTGGCTAAGAAAGCCAAGGCTTTCGATATGAGGGTCATCGGCCTGAAAAGAACCGTGGAGGAGCTTCCGCATTTTGATGAGGTGCGAGAACTGGAGAAGCTTGCCGAGTCCATGAAGACAGCGGATTATGTGGTGATTCTGGCACCCCTGACCAAAGAGACAAGAGGACTCATTGGCAAAGAGGAGCTTTCGCTCATGAAGGAAGATGCGGTGCTCATAAACCTGGCCCGTGGACCCCTTGTGGATGAGCAGGAGCTCATCAGAGTGCTGAGGGATAAGAAGATCCGCGGAGCGGGTCTGGATGTGTTCTCCCGGGAGCCTCTTCCAGAAGAGAGTCCCTTATGGGATCTGGACAACATCATTCTGACACCTCATCTGGGGGGATTCAGTGATGTCTCCAATGAACGATCCATCGAGCTCATCGCAGAAAACATCAGAAGATTCTATGCCGGTGAAAAGCTGAAGAATATTGTAGATCTGGAGCTGGGATACTAGAAGAGGACAGAAGACCTGGTGTTTGAGAAAGCTGAATAGAAATCAGGTGCAAATGAAAAACGGCCATGGGTTAAAAAGCTCATGGCCATTTCAGCGCTCAGTGCATAAGAATTACTCCGGAATTTTCGATTTTGTGAATCGGTAGAAGAGACCCAGAAGAAAGAGGGCCAGGACACTGCCCAAGGCGATGAATATCCACATGAGGCGTTCATTTTCTCTCTGCACATAGGACTCAAAGAAAAAGACGCCCATGACTCCGATGATCACTCCGAGAATGCAGTACCGCAGCACTTTTGAGAACTTCTTTGACTTTACAATCTCTGCGGTGCCTTCAAACAGTATATCCATGACAATTTCCATGAACAGTTCCATATCCGATCTCCTATCCTCAAAAAATTTCGAATTCCTATAACATAACATAACATGTATACAGAATCGTTTCTATATCTTCAGTATACAGGATAATTCAATGTTCTGATCTTAAATCCTTCTGAACAGCAAGTGTTTTTATGGGCTCTTCTCCTAAATGTTCACTCCTGTCGAGGATGCTGAAATAGATTTTATACAACTAAGGTTGACAAAAAATAACAGCTGCGGTATAATTATCTCGAATTAGAAATAATATTTTTTAAGGATGATGCAGATGAATGAAGAAGAGAGAAACCAGCTGGATGAGGCGCTGTCTCTGAAACTCTTTGTGGTACTCACAAGGGCTTTGGACTCGGTAAGAAAAAGCATTGAGAAGGAAATCCGGAGCTATGGACTGAATCCCACGGAATTTGCAGTCCTTGAGCTTCTTTACAATAAGGGAGAGCAGACCGTGCAGAAGATCGGGGAGAAGGTGCTCATTGCCAGCAGCAGCATCACCTATGTGGTGGATAAGCTGGAGAAGAAGAACCTGATTCTGAGAACCCCCAATCCGGAGGATCGAAGAATCACGCAGGTTTCCATCACAGAAAAAGGAAAAGCCCTGATGGATGACATCTTTCCGGGGCATGCCAAAGCAGTGCAGCGTATTCTGGAAGGTTTAACCATGGAAGAGAAAGAAGAAATGATCTCCCAGCTCAAAAAACTGGGGATCTACGCAAAGAACAGGTAAAATTTTTTAAGACAATATCTCGAATCAGGGATATCCTGATTCGCATAGTAGTATAACTGTACATAGTACAGAGAAAATTTGAAAGAGACATGAAGCAGGAAGCTTCATGCGCAGGAGGTAAACAATAATGAATGAATTAAAAGGAATACACCACGTAACCGCCATCACAAGCAGCGCAGAAAAGAACTATGAATTCTTCACCTATGTACTGGGATTAAGACTGGTGAAGAAAACAGTAAACCAGGACGATATCCAGACCTATCATCTGTTCTTTGCAGATGATGTGGGCGGACCAGGAACAGATATGACCTTCTTCGATTTCCCAGGGATTCCAAAGGGAACCCATGGAACAGATGAGATCGCCAAGACATCCTTCCGTGTACCTTCAGATGAAGCCCTGGAATACTGGGTCAAGAGATTCGACAGGCTGAAGGTGAAGCATGAAGGCATCCGTGAGATGTTCGGAAAGAAAGTCCTTTCCTTTGTGGACTTTGATGATCAGAGATATCAGATGATCTCCGATGAAAAAAATACGGGCGTGGCATCGGGCATTCCATGGCAGAAGGGACCCATTCCGCTGGAATATGCCGTCACAGGACTGGGACCCATCGGCATCCGAATACCGGAGCTTGCACCCTTCAAGGAAATACTGGAGAAGGTCTATCTCATGAGAGAGACCGCATCAGAAGGAGATTACCATCTCTTCGAGATGGGAGAAGGCGGCAATGGTGGATCTGTCATCGTGGAAGAGAACAAGGATATGCCGGCAGGAAGACAGGGCTATGGCACCGTTCATCATGTGGCTTTCCGAGTGGAAGACAAGAAGGAACTGAATGCATGGATCGAGCGATATGCATCCTTCGGACTCAGGAACTCAGGCTTTGTGGAAAGATACTATTTCGCATCCCTTTATGCCAAGGTGTCCCGTGGCGTGCTCTTTGAGCTGGCGACAGATGGACCTGGATTCATGGAGGATGAGCCTTATGAGACCCTGGGAGAGAAGCTGTCCCTTCCACCTTTCTATGAGGACCAGAGAGAAGAGATCGAAAAACTGGTGAGACCCATTGATACGGTCAGAAGCACCAGGGTCTTTGAAAAAGAATACGAAGACTAGAAAAAAGGAGAGGAACCCTTAGATGGATTCCTCTCCTTTACAATGTCTTTCCTATTCCACGACCACAGCGGTTCCCGCTGCGGTGACCATGAGCATGCCGTTATTCTGTCCCAGTGTCTCATAGTCGATTTTCACACCGATGACGGCGTTGGCGCCTAAGCTGTAGGCTCTTTCTTCCAGTTCTCTTAAAGCGTTGATTCTCGCTTCAATCATTTCGCTTTCATAGGTCTTGCTTCTTCCGCCGAAGAAATCGGAGATGCCTGCGGTGAAGTCCTTGATGAAGTTGATTCCCGTGATGACTTCTCCAAAAACAATTCCTTTATAGGCAATGACTCTTTTACCTTCCACTGCATTGGTTGTTGTAATGACCATAATCAAATCCCTCCTACTTTACTATCTGCTTTCATTATAAGACAACTTGTTTTCTTTTTATCATTTTTAATTGAAATTTAACCCGGAATCCGAAAATGATTTTCGCGACTCCTCATGAGTTTCAATGTTTTTTGCGCGGAAGGTGTATCCCATAACTTTTTTATGATATAATCTATCATTGTAAATCAAATCATTGAAAACAGTTATCAGTAAAATAAAGAGGTGTATAGATAGATGAGTATTGCAGGAGAAGGGTGTGAAATCCTCGTTCCGTTCAGTGAACGAAAAACACTACAGGAAATAGAAAGAAGCCTGACCACCACCTACAAGAAAAATGTGTGGGGGAAGTTCATAAAAGCCATCAACGATTATCAGCTCATACAGGAAGGGGACAAGATCGCCGTGGCCATCTCCGGAGGAAAGGACAGCCTGATTCTGGCGAAACTTTTCCAGGAGCTGAAAAAGCATAAGAAAGTGGATTTCGAAGTGGAGTTCATCGCCATGGACCCGGGGTATCATAAGGAGATTCGAAAGCTTCTGGAAGAGAACTGCGCATATCTTGATATTCCGGTGAAGATCTATGATTCAGGCATCTTCAATGTCATCGACAAGATCGCCAAGGATTATCCTTGCTATATGTGTGCAAGAATGAGAAGAGGTTCCCTCTACGAATTCGCGCAGAGCCTTGGATGCAACAAGCTTGCTCTGGGACATCACTTCAACGATGTCATCGAGACCGTCATGCTGAACGTCATCTACGGCGGAACCTTCAAGTCCATGCTTCCGAAACTGAAGGCCCAGAACTTCGAAAATATGGAAATCATCAGACCCCTCTACCTGGTGGAAGAGGACAACATCAAGAACTGGATCCAGAATTCCGGCATCTGGCCTATGAACTGTGCCTGCATGGTGGCAGCCAAGAAGATCGGAAACAAGAGATACGAAATCCGTGAAATGATCAAAAATCTCAAAGCTCAGAACAAGGATGTGGATAAATGCATCTTCCGTTCCCAGGAGAACATCCAGATGGATTCCGTAGTAGGCTGGAGAGACAAGAACGGCGAAAAGCATACGTATCTTGAGTTCTATGACGATGAGGACATGATATTTGACACCGATGAGCTGTAGTCTATGGAGATGACGCCTCATTTGTGGTAAAATCTAACAAAATGATAAATCAGATTCTGAAGGAGAGAAGCAATATGAAAATGGCTTATGTATGTAATGGAAGCAGCACCAGAGCGCAGCTTGCGGCATCCATTGCAAGAGAATTTTTCAAGGATGCGGAGATTGTGGCCGTAGGAAGTATTGAAGGTGAAGAGGCGGATGAGACTGCCATGAAGATCCTGGAAGAAGATGGAATCAGTACAGAAGGACTGAAACTGACCAATCTTTTCGAAATGGACTTCGATATGAACTATGCCATCGTTGTGGGATGCGACGAAGGAGGTTGTCCTCTGGTGTTTGCAGATAAAGTCATCGAGTGGGACTTCATCGAAAATCCAAAAAGTCAGGATGAAGCGGCTTACAGAAAAGCCAAAGATCAGCTCAAGGAAGAAATCAAGAAATTTTATATGGAAAACTTCGCATAAGAAAGAAGGTGCAGCTCTATTTAAGAGTTGCACCTTCTATTTAATTACCAGAAATCACGGTGTATACAGACGGATTAATCCTTCAAGGCTATTTCCCTGTTTAAGCCGTCTTCATACGCTTCTTTCAGGAGCCCGTAATAGACCAGGTCATGAAACTCACCCAGTCTTGCCACATGCTGCCTGAGCGTTCCTTCGTATTTCAGTCCCGCTTTCTCCATGACCCTCCAGGAACCCGGATTACTGATGAAGGAGGCGGCATAGATCTTATGGAGATGAAGCACTTGAAAGCCATAGGCTATGAGTGCTTCAACAGCTTCTGTGCCATACCCTTTTCTCCAGTAGTCCTTGCCGATCCAGTAGGCCAGTTCACCTCTGCTATGGGGCGCAGAAAGGTTCAGGTTGATAAGACCGATGAAAAGCTGTGACTCTTTTTCCACGATGGCAAAGGCCGCGATGCTTTTCTTCTCTTCCGCACGATGGCGGCTCTCGATGAAGTCACTGGCGGAACCTTCCGGATAGGGATGAGGGATGTTCAGGGTTGTTTTCGCCACGTCATAGTCTCCAGCCAGTTTCTCGATTCTCACGGCATCAGAGGCAATGAGTTTCCTTAATAGCAATCTCTTTGTTTCGATTTGATCCATACACCTTCTCCTCGCGATGTGATTTTACTTCTTTCTCGTGAAGACAGCCCTGCTGCTCCTCTTCATCCTTTCATATGCACTGGGATAAGGGGCTCTGCGGCAGGGCTGTAATTTCAAGATTGATTCTTTAAGTTTTACACGAACCCGTTCATCATGGTGTCAGGGTCGGCGCTTAATCTCTTGTTCTGATTGTGCGCGTTGATCTTCTCCATGTCTTCCTCAGAAAGCTCGAAATCAAAGATGTCGATGTTCTCTCTGATTCTCGATGGTGTAACGGACTTTGGAATGGCCAGAACATCATTCTGGAAATGCCATCTCAGAATGATCTGAGCTGGAGACTTTCCGTATTTTTCACCCAGTTCCACAAAGACCGGTGCGTCAAGATCTTCTTTTCCCTGCATCAGTGGTCCCCAGGCTTCCACCTGAATGCCCTTTTCCTTACAGTAGTCTCTGATCTTTTTCTGGTTCATCAGCGGATGAAGTTCGATCTGATTCATCACAGGAACCACTTCGGTCTCCGCCATGAGCTTCTCCAGATGATGAATGTGGAAGTTGCATACACCGATGGCTCTTACACGTTTGTCCTTGTAGAGCTTTTCCAGTGCTTTATAGGATTCCACATACTTGTCCTTGCCAGGCCAGTGCACAAGATAAAGATCCACATAATCCGTATCCAGTTTTCGAAGACTGGTCTCGAATGCCGTGAAGGCATTGTTGTATCCTTGGTCCGTGTTCCAGAGCTTGGTGGTCAGAAAGATTTCCTCTCTGGGGATGCCGCTGTCTTTGATGGCCTTTCCTACACCTTCCTCATTTCCGTAGATGGCTGCGGTATCGATGAGCCTGTATCCCGCTTTCAGTGCTTCCAGCACTGCTGCATAGACTTCATCCCCGTCTTTAACTTTAAATACACCAAAGCCTGCGCTTGGGATTTCCACTCCATTGTTCAGTTTCCATATTGGCACATTTGTCATACCAGATCCTCCTTGCTTAGTAAAAATACTCATATATCCATTATAAACCAAATCTTTCTCAGTTCGTGAAGGAAGTGTTAATTCTCTATGGACTTTGAGTCAATGCAACCTTAGCATGCTATGTTCTATGCGGTTCTATGATATAATCGGAGTGAAGAAATGAATGAAAATCTGTCACAAGAAACGGAGGAAATGAAATGAACGGAGCAATGATTGCCCATGACAATATGAAGGATGATCTTGTATTATTTGCGAAGAAGCACAAGAAGATTCTGGAGAAATTCGATCTCTATGCAACAGGAACCACGGGGAAAAGGCTTATAGAGGATACCGGGCTTGCGATTCACAGACTGCAGTCGGGTCCCATCGGTGGTGACCAGCAGATCGGCGCACTCATTGCAGAAGGAAAGATCATGTTCGTGATCTTCTTCAGAGACCCGCTCACCGCGCAGCCCCACGAGCCGGATGTGCAGGCACTTTTAAGGCTCTGCGATGTGCATAAGATCCCCATCGCCACCAACATCACTTCAGCAGAGATCATTATCCACTATCTGCACAGACTCATGGGAAATGAGGACTATAAGTCAGTGTACTAAAAATTACAGCCCTGTTGTTCTTCCTGAGCCTGAGAACCTCTATAGATGAAAAGCTGGGGAATAATGGTGAGAAAGCACTCTTCTACCCCCAGATTGGAGGGTAAGAGTGCTTTTTCTGTCTTTTCCTGTAAATTATTTAAGCAGAAATATAATATTCTGTAAACTGAGTAAATATTAAGGAAGTATAAAGGTTTTATCAAGTATAATAAAAATACATCGATTTCATTTTGGATTTATCAAAATCATCTGGCAGATGGAAGCACAGAGTCAGAAAAGTGCTGGAATGAAGTGAATCAGAAATGGACGGAGAAGGAGGTACGGAAAAATGAGAGTAGCAATCATCGGAGCAGGAAATTCAGGGCTTGCCATGGCAGCCCATATGAGCTTTACGGAAAACAAGGTCTACCTGTGGAATAGAAGCGAAGACAATATCTCGGATCTCATGAGGACAATGAAAGTGGAAACCACAGGTGTTCTTGTGGGTGAATTCCAGCTGGAACTTGTCACAACGGAGATAGAAGAAGTTCTGTCCTGTGCAAAGGTTGTACTGGTGACAACGCCTGCCACATCCCATCAGGGACTTGCAAGGATTATGGCACCCTACCTTACGGATGAACATATCGTGATTCTCAATCCGGGAAGAACCTTCGGTGCGGTGGATTTCAAGGATGAACTCTTCAAATCCGGAAACTTCAACAATGTGCAGATTCTGGAAACCCAGACCATCATCTATACCTGCAGAAAGCTGTCTCAGACCAGTGTCAACATCATCGCGCTGAAAAGAGATATTCTGATCTCCAGTTTCAGCGGAGTGGACCTGGATGAGGTGCTGAGAAGGATTCCGGATGAACTGAATAAATTCTATAAAAAGGCGGAAAGCATGGTGGAGACCTCCATCGGTAATGTGGGCATGATTCTTCACTGTGCACCGATGCTTCTGAATACAGGCTGGGTGGAATCAGAGCAGCAGTTCAAGTACTACAGGGAAGGCATCAGCAGAACCATCGCCTCCTTCATCGAAAAAGTCGACAAAGAGAGGCAGGAAGTGGCAAAGCTTCTGAATCACCCTGTCATATCGGCCAAGGAGTGGATGAGACATTCCTACAACATCGATTGTGAAACGCTGTATGACTGTATCCAGAACAATCCCTCCTATGAAGAGATCTTTGCACCGCAGAGCCTTGCCTATCGATACATCTATGAGGACATTCCATATGGGCTGGTTCCTCTGGAGAGCATGGGAAAAGATCTGGGACTACCCATGACCCATACGGAGATGGTCATCAATCTGGCCAATGCACTGCTTTCGAAGGACTTCCGTGAAATGGGAAGAACTGCAGGGAAACTGCATTTTGATTACAAGCAGCTGATGAAGGGTGTAACCATAGATGAACTGGAAGCGGAAAACATAAAAAGGAGCTGATTTTTTGAACAAGAAGATGATTGTGGCATCCATAGGAAACTGTGTGCATGCCGCGGGAATATACAATTTCAGTGTACTGGCAAGAAAAGAAGGATACGACGTGGAGTACATGGGTTCGGCGGTCCCCCTGAAAGAGCTGGTAGGCGGAATCATCGAATACGAACCTCATGTGGTGGCTTTAAGCTACAGACTTTCGGAAGAAGGTGCATTCTATCTTCTGAAGGAGCTGGAAGGCATCATCAAGGAACAGGGATTCGAAGACATCGTATTCATCTTCGGCGGCACAGTGGAAACCGCGAAAGCGGCCAGGAAATTCGACTATATCAGCAGGGTTTTTGATGGCAGTGAGGAGCAGTCCGAAAGCATCATCTACCTGAGAAATATTGAAAAAGGCATCGTGGAGGAAGTGATGCCTCCCCAGAGCCTAAGAGAGAGAATCGAGTGGAAGAAGCCTTTTCCCATCATCCGTCACCACATCGGTCTTGAGACCATCGAGGCCACCTATGAAGACATCAAGGTCCTTGCCGAAAGCAAGCTGCTGGATGTGATTTCACTGGCACCGGATCAGAACTGTCAGGAATTCTATTTCCATCAGGAGGAGATGCCGAAGGGGGAAGATGGTGCAGGGGGTGTGCCCATAAGAAATGAAGAACACCTGAGGATGATGTATGAAGCCACCCGTCGTGGAAATTACCCTATGATGAGATGCTACTCAGGCACAAGGGATATGTACCCGTTTTCGAAGATTCTGAAAGAGACCCTAAACAATGCCTGGGCAGCCATACCCCTTACGTGGTACAGCCAGCTGGACAGAAGAAGCGACAGAGAGCTTCTCTCAGCCATCAAGGAAAACATGGAATCCATCGCCTATAATGCGGAGATGGGGGTGCCTGTGGAGATGAATGAATCTCACCAGTGGGCACTGAGATACTGCTCCGACGTCATTGAAGTGGCCATCAGCTACATCACGGCCAAGGTGGCAAAACATCTTGGCGTGAAGGATATGGTCATGCAGTACATGCTGGCCAACCCGCCATCCATATCACCCATGATGGACCTGGCGAAGATGCAGGCGAAGATCGATCTCATGGGCGAACTGGAAGATGAGCACTTCAAGATCATCCGCATGGTGAGAACAGGCCTTCTGGCCTATCCCGCAGACATGGACAAGGCCAAGGGACTCATCGCATCCACCATGTTCTACGGATCCTTCCTGAAACCGGATATCGTTCATGTGGTGTCCTATTCGGAAGCGGTGAAGAGAGCCACCAGCAAGGAAATCCTGGAGAGCGTCAGGATTGTCAATAAGTCCATGGAAATCGCGGAAAGAGGACTTCTGGAGAACCTTCATGAAGATCCGAAGTTCAAGGACAGACTGGAGTATCTGAAATCCGAAGTGAGATACCTTCTACGGGAAATCAGTAAAATCAAGGACGTGGAAGATCCTCTGGTGGACCCTGAAGTCATCTATCTGGCCATCAAGGAAGGACTCCTGGATGCACCGGGCCTGAAGGGTTTCAGTGTGGCACAGGGGAATTTCAGAACGGAAATCCATGAAGGGTATCATGTGACCATGGATGAGGATGGCACGATACTGGATGAAGAAACCCGCATAGAGAGAGTGCGTGAACTCAACCGGAAGAAACAGGGTACACTTTAGAAATATCCTGGAATACCCATAAAGGGGACAGAAATAAGCAGCAGAAAAGATCCTTCCGTCCTACTGCAGGATGGAAGGATCTTTATGTAAGGGCTGGAGATCATATTCATGAAAAGGGCAGTTCATGGAATTAGTAGCTGCCTTCTTCTTTCGGCATGATGACTGCACAGATGATATAGATGAGGATGGAAGGTCCAGGGAGCAGGGAGAAAATGAGAAATCCGATTCGAAGGAGATTGGCATCAATATTGAAATACTCCGCGAATCCTCCCAGTACGCCGAAGAGCCATTTGTTGGTTGATGATTTAGTGAGTTTCTTGTTCTGATTCAATGTCTGCACCTCTTTTACTTACTATTTGTGTTCATTGTAAAGTCGTTAAATTAAAAAAGGATGAAAAGGAAATGAAAGGCAGATGAAAAATTACTGTTAATTCTGAGATTCTATCAGAAAAAAACACATATCTTTATCGAAATTGCTGTATACTATATAACATAGACTTAATTACCACATTAGGTTAAGAATAATTACAATTGAGAGGTGTCCCATGAAAAAAGAATTTTCCCTGAGCAAGGGTAAAGCCATGATCAATTTTTCGGCCAAATACTGTGATACCATTGAAAAGATTCTGGAATCGGATTCTTTCCGCAGAGTGACCATGACCTATCTTGAATCCATTGCGAAGAGAAATACCCAGAACTACAAGAGACTGGTCTCCGTCTATGAGGGCGATACCATCAGTGAGCTCACAGATAAGATGGTGGAAGTGCTGAAGCTTCTGACTCTGTTCCATAGAGAAGAAGTGATTAAAATCAGATGTGACTACGAGCCTCTTTTGTCCGATCCGGACTGGTTCACATCCCTTCTGGAAGACTTCTACGCTTTCTGGAGAAGACTGGAGAGATATTCCGTCATTCAGAACAGAAGAAACACCGATGGTCTGGCTCAGACCAGCTTCATCGATGCCAACCATAAGTTCACAAATCTGATACTGGAGCTGTACAGAAAGATCGGAAGAAATGTTCTGGGCTACGAGCCCAATGTCTTCAGACAGGTTCCTGCGGGCGTCAACGCCGGCGTGATTCTGCAAGAGACTCTATGGCCTATTCCGAAGGGATATGAGATTCTAAGTGATATTCCCTTCATCAGTGCCATCGTCATGGATTCGCCCTTCATCTCCTACCCAAAGAAGAACAAGAGAGATGGAATCTTCCAGGAGACCTTTGTGAATCCCATCGATGAAACCTACCTCAACAGAGACCACTTCTTCTGCTATCCTGCAAAGATCGGTAAGCTCACTGCATTCCTTTATTTCCATAGAGACCTGATGGCACATGGAATCTCCCTGTCCAACCTCTTCGAGATGGCCAGAGAAGAAGATTATGTAGGCAGAAAACCGGACATCATCTATGTCTATGGGGGAAAAAACACCAATGAAGAGCTGGGCAATGTATTCTATGATGACAAGAAGAACGACATCATGCTTGGATTTGTTCCTTACAGCGATGAGATCGACTACTTCGGATACATGAAGAAGATGAGTCTTACGCTGCATAACCTCATCATGATCAAAAGAGGAAGTCTTCCCATTCATGGTGCCATGGTCAACATCAACATGAAGAACGGAAAGTCTGCCAATGTTGTCATCATGGGTGACTCCGGAGCAGGAAAGTCCGAATCCCTGGAAGCACTGAGAAGCTTATCGGAAGATCATATCAGTGATATGACCATCATCTTTGATGACATGGGCTTCTTCACACTGGAGAATGGAAAAGTCATGGGATACGGAACCGAAATCGGTGCCTTCGTAAGACTGGATGACCTGGATCAGGGCTATGCATTCAAGGAAATCGACAGATCCATCTTTATGAACCCGGACAAGACCAATGCAAGACTGGTCATGCCTGTAGCCACCTACAAGGAGATTGTCAAAGGATATCCCGTGGATCTCTTCCTGTATGCCAACAACTACAAGGTGCTGGAAGAAGGAGAACCGGGCGTAAGATACTTCAAGGATCAGAATGAGGCGAAAGAGATCTTCCGCTCCGGCAAGAGAATGGCCAAGGGAACCACCACAGAAAGCGGACTGGTGGAATCCTATTTCGCGAATCCGTTCGGACCCCTTCAGAAGAGCGAAGACACAGATAAGCTTCTGGATCTATTCTTCGATGCTCTGTTCAAGACCAAGGTCAAAGTGGGAGAAATCTACACACAGCTTGGTGTACCGGACAAGGAGAAGAGTGGTCCAAGAGATGCGGCCATGGAGCTTTTCAAGGAAATCACCAGTCTGTAAAACAGCAATTCATAGAGAAAAAATAATAATGAGGTATTTCCAGTCATTCTGGAAATACCTCATTATTGATATTTCATGCTACTTTCTTACTTCATGAATTCATCGGGATTTCTTTTCTTCACTTCATCCTGGTCTACACAAGGATGATCCTTGATGTCCTTCACTTCTTCGTCCGTCGGGTCCACATACTCGGTCTCGAATTCATTGATTTTAAGATTTTTTTCCTTCAGCTCCAGATCATCATACTTGTTCATATTCTCTGCTTCAAAATGAGATTCTGCAGCATCGATCTTCTCCTGTTCGTATCTCTTTTCTTTTTCATTCATTTCTCATCATCTCCTACAAAGTAATCCTTTACATTTCCATCATACAACAGAGACGGTTACCTTGCCTATGGTTATCAGGTAAGATTAACGGATTATTGTCATTTTTCTGATGTGAAGGGATAGGGTGGATTATCAGGAGGGTGGAATCGGAAATAGTGGTCTAACTATTGTAAAAATTGATAAGTATACTGAAAAAAGGATATAATGAATATAATAGTAATAATTGAGACAGAAACAAGGAGGAAGCAATGGAAAAGGTAAGATTATCCGACACACTCATTATGGATCGGATCATACATGGCCACTGGAGACTCATGGACTGGAAAATGACCAAAGAGGAACTTCTTCATTTCACGGAAGAAGTCATGGACCTGGGCATCACCACGGTGGATACGGCGGATATATACGGCGGATTTTCCTGTGAGGAAGCTTTTGGAGAGGCGCTGAAGCTGAAGAAGGGACTCCGGGAGAAACTGACCATCGTGACAAAATGCGGCATCGTGTTTCCCTGTGAAAACAGACCGCAGTACGAGACCCATCACTATGACAATTCAAGAAAGCATATCATCCAGTCAGCGGAAAGGTCGCTGAAGAACTTCGGAACGGATTATCTGGACCTTCTTCTGATTCACAGACCTTCTCCCTTTATGGATCCTGCTGAAGTCAGTGAGGCATTCAGACAGCTCTATGATTCCGGAAAAGTAAGAAACTTCGGTGTATCCAATTACGATAACACGAAATTCGATATGCTCAGTTCCTATTCGGAATATCCGCTGGTCACCAATCAGGTGGAGATTTCACCGCTGCAGCTGGATGTGTTCCAGGACGGCACCATGGATCATCTCATGACAAGAGGTCTTTATCCCATGGCATGGTCACCCATGGCAGGAGGAGAAATCTTCACGGGAGACTCCGAGAAGGTCAAGAATGTTAGAAACACACTGCTTGCCATCGGAGAGAAGTATGGCGAGACAAGGCTTGATACCCTGGCCTTTGCGTTTCTGACCAGTCATCCCGGTAAGATTCTGCCCATCGTGGGATCAGGGAAAATCGAGCGCATAAAGAATGCCATGGATGCGCTGCAAATTAAATTCACACAAGAAGAGTGGCTGTCGGTCTATAAGGCATCCATCGGGAAGAATCTGCCATAAAAAAACATAAATAGTCGGGGGTGCATCATGAAAAACACCAATGATCCTAATTACAACGAAAAAGAAAAAGTGACGCTGGGAGAAGAAACCTTTGAAAAATTGCCGGAAGTCCAGGAAGAAAAGCCTGTAAAGCACGAAGAAAGTGAAATCATCGAAGTGGATGAGGTTCTGGTGGCGGAGGAAGGCGAAGGGAAAAAGATCAGAAAACCCGGAAGAATGAAATTCTTCGGTATTCTGGCCGCCATCATTGCGGTCATCACCATATTCTCGGAAGCCATCAGAGAAATGATCTTCAAGGCAGAAGACTCTCTGCTTTTCCTGCCTAAAGGTGGCATCTTCATACCTCCGGTAGGGGTCATTCTCATTTCCATCGGAGTGATTCTGACCATCATCGCCTTCATATCACTCTTCAATCGGAGAGGGAAATTGTCCAAGCAGCAGAAGTGGGTTTCGGTACTCATCGGAATCGTACTGGTGGTGATAGGTGTCAGCACCTTCTTCCGTTTCGTGGATTTCCGAGGAAACACCATTGTGGACAGAACCATGCTGACGAATACTTCCTACACCTATCTGGAAGTGGTGGAAGTCAATGCCTATGTGCAGCCGGAAGGGGAAGGAAACAGCCTGTTTTATAACTACAATCTTCAGAAGAGCGGTTCCGGAAAGACCAGAAGCTATGATGTGAAAATCACGGATAAAAACATGGATGATGTGAAGAGCATTGATTCCAGAATCAGCAATTCCGTGAGAAACAACATCAACAGCAGTGCTGTGGATGAAATGGTGAAGCTTGGCATGTACTCAAGAGACGAAGCGCTGAAACTTTTCAATTTCGAAGAATAAGACAGATAATGAAAAGCCCTGCATTTTTATGATGTGCTGTACTTTTGACAGATAGCATATCAGTCCATGCAGGGCTTTTTTTTGCAGCATTTTTTCAATGACTGAGATGCCGCTCTGATTCTGTCTGTAAAATCAGTCATGTTGACAACCATCGATATGATAGATAGCATGAAGAGTAGATATCGACAATCATTCATCTGATGAGGAGTGTCGGTGAAGAGGTGAAATGAAAGTGGCAGCACTTCTGGAATCACCGGAAGCAGCATAAATTATATGAGGGGGAGAAAAAAATGGAAAAAAAGATCATAGTTGAAGTGTTCGGGGTAAGAAATAAGACGGCAGGTGGTTCATGCAGCTGCAACGGGGGATGTGCTCCGGCAGTCACCATGGGAGAAATGTACAATGAGTTTGAAACCTTCATGAAGAACTCAGAGATGAAGGATCAGGTGGAGCTCCAATTCATCGATGTATACTATGACGACCTGGATGACTATAAATATATCATTGATGCCATGAACAAAGGATTCGGGCTGCCTCTTACATCCGTGAATGGAGAGCTGAAATTATTCGGGGGCGTGTCAGGACCGATGGTGCTGGATCTGCTGCAGTAGACTGTATCAGATCCACTCTAAAGAAGAGATACATGCAAGGGTTCTGTCTCGTGATGGAAACGGAGCTGAAATCGAAAAAAGAGGCGTGCAGATCAAATGATGATCTGCACGCCTCTACTTTATTACTTCTTTTCCAGGATTTCCTTGATGGCAGCTGGTTTCAGCACTTTTCCGTAGGAAACGACTTCCTCATCGATGACGAATCCTGGTGTGGACATGATTCCGTAGGAAGCGATGTCTTTAAAATCTGTGACTTTTATGATTTCAGCTTCCATGCCTAAGTCCTTCAGTGCTTCCTCCGCATTCTTTGCAAGTGTGACGCAGTTTTTGCATCCGGATCCTAAAATTTTGATTTTCATAAATACTCTCTCCTTAAATATATGTATATTTTATTGGTTCACTAAATAAACAGGTAACTGAAGGCATTGAAGGTGTAACCGATGATGACGATTCCCGCTGCCACGATTCCGAAGAAGATGGCAAGGAGCTTTGGCTTCACGACCTTGGACAGCATCACGAGGGATGGCAGGGACAGTGCCGTGACACCCATCATGAATGCCAGTGCGGTACCAAGGCCTACGCCTTTGGCTATGAGTGCTTCAGCGATGGGCAGTGTGCCGAAGATATCAGCATACATCGGAATTCCGACTACCGTAGCCACAAGAACGGACCACCACTTATCCGCACCAAGAACCGCTGTGATGAAGTTCTCAGGGATGTAGTTATGGATGGCAGCACCGATGCCGACGCCGATGAGGATATAGATCCACACCTTTTTCACGATATCAAGAACCTGATCTCTGGCGAATTCGACTCGTTCTCTTTTCGTCATCACATCCTCTTCACCCATCTCCATGTTGTTGCTGAAGACAAAGGATTCCACATGGGATTCCAGCTTCAGCTTTCCGATGACGGTTCCGCCGATGACGGCCAGGACCAGTCCTACGATGACATAGGCGATGGCGATCTTCCAGTTGAAGATTCCTGCCAGGAGTATGACGGATGCCAGGTCCACCAGAGGTGAAGAAATCAGGAAGGAAAAGGTGGTCCCGATGGGAAGCCCTGCACTCGTAAATCCGATAAACAGCGGAATGGAGGAGCAGGAACAGAAGGGAGTGATGGTACCAAGGAGCGCAGCCAGTATGTTGGCTGTGATTCCACTGAAGTTTCCAAGGATTCTTTTGGTCCTCTCGGGGGGGAAGAAGCTCTGGATGTAGGAAATCATAAATATAAGTGCTGACAGCAGGATGAAGATCTTCACCACATCATAAATGAAGAAGTGAATGCTTGCGCCTAGACGATCTGTCATGCTGAGGCCAAAGACGTTGACCACCAGAGATTCCACTAAGTTATAGAGCCACTCCATCTTGAGCAGCTGATTGTTGATCCATTCGAATATAAACATTTCTATCTCCTAATAATTTATTTTCTTATGCTGATTTACTCTGCAAAGACATTTGCATCAATGGGGGTAGGGGTGTTGGAGTATTTCCACTTGGTGGAAATGTTTCCTACATCTTCCTTCAGTTTCGGGTACTGGTCCATGTGATCTGCAATGTCCTTTATGATATTCTGAAGAATGGCGTGATCTTCTCTCAACCTGTAATACACGTATTTCTCTTTTCTTGTATCCACCACCAGATTGAGATCCCTCAGCTTAGAGAGCCCCTTGGAAATGGTGGGCTGGGACACATCAAGAATTCCGCTCATTTCACAGACGCAGAGCTCATCATGGTGCAGAAGCACAACGATTCTCAGTCTGGTTTCATCAGAAAGGGTTTTAAAGATATTAAGTAAGTCGTTCATTTCATCACATTCCTTTATTCTTACATGCACATATTCTTATATGGGAATATGATAATAGTACTCCCAGCGATTTAAGATGTCAACAATTGACAAAAAATAACGCTCTAAGAGGAAACAGGCAAAAGGGAAACTTGATTTCCGCCTGAAGATTCAGGAGAAAATCAGTATAAGGTGCAGGGGACTCATCTTGACAAAAAATAGGGTGGGGGGTATTATTTACAGGTTGATATATTCTCTTATAGGTATATGAGAGTGTGAAAGAAAAAATCATGATGGATGAGTAAAGATGAGAAAGGGAATTGAATTATGAATGCATTTTTGTATGGCACAACGCTTGTGCTGCTGATCATTTCGTTTTACAAAGATAAGATGAAGACAAAAAAAGCACTGAGAAAAGCCTGGAAGGCTTTTGAAAATATCCTGCCGGAATTTCTTGTGGTCATCACGCTGGTAGGGGTGCTCATTGCAGTGCTGAATCCTGAGGTGATCTCCAGGATCATCGGGGCAGATTCCGGATGGATCGGCGTGGTGCTGGCCACACTGGTGGGTTCCGTGACCATGATTCCCGGATTCATCGCCTTTCCCACAGCAGCTCTGCTTCTGGAAGGAGGAGCAGGCTACATGCAGATCGGTGCATTCATCTCCTCCCTCATGATGGTGGGATTCATCACCATACCGGTGGAGATGAAATACTTCGGTAGGAAGACCACATTTCTTAGAAACGGACTGGCTTATGTGTTTTCCTATGTGGTGGCGCTGGTCATCGGATGGGTGGTGATGAGCTTATGATGAATTATCTTAAGAGATACAGATGGTTTTTTCTGGCACTGGCTGGAGTAGCTGCACTGACACTGGTGAACAGAGAGCTGGGCATAAAGGCGTTGAGCACCACTGCCTATTCTTTCCGGGAAATGATTCTCATCATTCCACCTATTTTTGTCCTTCTGGGTCTCCTGGATATATGGGTACCCAAGGAAACCATGATCCGGTTCATGGGGGAGGGTTCCGGCATCAAGGGAACACTTCTTGCCATATTCATCGGTTCAGCAGCTGCAGGGCCGCTCTATGGCGCTTTCCCCATTGCGGCGGTGTTCATGAAGAAAGGGGTATCGTTCCTCAATGTGCTGGTGTTCATCGGCGCCTGGTCCACCACGAAGATTCCCATGTTCCTCTTTGAGATGGGGGCTCTTGGCGCGAAATTCGCTGTCACAAGGCTGCTGGTAGACCTTCCAGGAATCATCCTCATCGCATGGATCATAAAACTCATGACCTCCAAAGAGGAAGAGAGAAAGATCTACGAAAAAGCGGAGCATTTTGAAAACTGATTTTTCGATAGAACTGAAGAAATACCCGTTATGCACAGCCTGATAAGCTTATGTGCATAACGGGTATTTTAACTTTTTTATTCTGATTCCATTTCCATGCTACTTATCAGTGTCGCTGTCTTCTTCCAGAAGTCTGTAAGTCAGGTCAATGAGTTTCTGACTATCCGAGGAATTGAAGATTCTCAAGGTGCCTTCATGAGTCTCCTCATGAAGGAGATGCTCTTCCGTCAGCACTTCTTTCAGTCTCCTTGCGGTACCCTCACTGCCGTCCACGATGAGAATCTCTTCACTGAAGATTCTTCTCAAGGAGGGCTTGATGAAAGGATAGTGCGTGCACCCAAGGACTACGGAGCTGAGATCCTTATCCACTTTTTCCAGCGCTTTCTTCAGATAAGCATAGCTCTTTTCCTGAAAGTCCTCTCCATTCTCGATGATTTCCACGAGGCCTGGCAGGGGCAGACTCACAATGTTTCTGGACTGCGAAAACTGGTCGGAAAGTTTCCTGAACTTTTTCTCGTGGAGCGTCCTGTTGGTGGCGAGGACGAGGATCTTGCCGTCTGTGGTATGATCGATGGCCACTTTCAGCGCAGGTTCGATGCCGATGACAGGGATCTCAGGATACTTTTCCCTGATGTCTGTGATGGCTGCACTGGTTGCCGTATTGCAGGCTACAACAATGCTCTTGCAGTGAAAGGACAGAAGAAAGTCCACAGCTTGGAAAGAAAGCGCTTTGATAGTCTCCAGGTCCTTATCCCCATAGGGAGCATTGACTGAATCGCCGAAATATATGAAATCCTCATGAGGAAGAAGTTCCATCGCCTTTTTTAATACACTGATTCCGCCGACACCAGAGTCGAAGAAACCAATGGGCTGATTGTTTGCCATTTTTATAGCCTCCGCATCAAATCCATTTTGATTGTCTACTGTCTATTTTAGCAAATGGACCCGCGTAATACAATTTCCCTACTGCTCTTCCCTATGAATCCGGATGAATTTTCTTTTTCCCACCTTTACCAGCAGGGAGCCGGAAACTGGAAGGGCTTCCTCCGATGCGATCTTTTCCCCGTTGACGGAGATTCCGCTTTGAGACAGAAGTCTTTTATATTCATTGAAGCTTTCCACAAGTCCTTCTTCCTTCAGCACATGTCCTAAGGAGAAATCATCTTTCGATACGTTGATTTCCTTCACATCTTCAGGAATCTCTTCTTTTGTGAAGACTCTTATGAATTTCTCTCTGGCAGCATCGGCCTTTTCTCTGTCATGGTACATGGTGGTGATTTCTTCAGCCAGAAGCATTTTGATGTCCCGAGGGTTTTCTGTCTCAAGTCGTTTTTCCAGTGTACGGATCTCCTCAGGCAGACGATCTGTGACCAGTGTGAAGTATCTGAGAATCAGCTCATCCGGAAGGGTCATGACTTTATTGAACATGGTCTCCGGGTCTTCATGGATGCCCACATAATTGCCAAGGCTCTTACTCATCTTCTGTACACCGTCCAGGCCTTCCAGGAGAGGCAGAAGAATCACTGTCTGAGGTGAAACGCCCTCTGCTTTCTGCACGGTTCTGCCCATGAGCAGATTAAAGGTCTGATCGGTACCACCAAGCTCCACATCAGCTTCTATGGCAAGTGAATCATAGGCCTGCATCAGCGGATAGAGAAATTCATGGATGCCTATGGGTGTGTGAGACTCGTATCTTTTTCTGAAGTCTTCTCTTTCGAGCATTCTTGCCACCGTGGTGGTTCTTGTGAGTTCCAGGATATTCTGAAGTGTAAGCTTCCTGAGCCAGCTGCTGTTGAAGTGCACCAGCGTCTTCTCCTCATCCAGTATTTCAAAAATCTGGTTTGTGTAGGTCTTCGCGTTTTCGATGACCTGCTCCCTTGAGAGCTGAACTCTGGAAGACGATTTTCCTGTTGGGTCTCCGATCATACCAGTGAAATCACCGATGATGATGTGGACTTCATGACCCAGGTCCTGAAAAGCCTTCAGCTTTCTTAAAACCACCGTATGCCCCAGATGGATGTCCGGTGCACTGGGGTCCAGCCCCAGCTTGATTTTCAGCACTCTTCCCGAAAGAATCTTATCCTTCTGCTCTTCTTCTCCGATGATCTCCACTGTTCCTTTTCTGATGATGTCCATTGTTTTCTCGATATCCATAAAATACCATCCCTTCTGTTTACTTCTATTTTTCAATAAAAAAAGCCCTCATCCTGTAAAAAGGATGAAGACTGATGCTCCATGGTACCACCTTGATTTATCTTCTGCGTCACCGCAGAAAAACTTATCGGGTACATTCATACCCTAGCACTGTAACGGGTGCAGTTTCCCGAAGCAGCCTACTTGGTTATAAACCGTTGGGTGCTTAGCTCAGAGATGTATTCGTCAGAAGCTGTCTGTTTCTTCACACCACCCAGAAACTCTCTTAAGACATGACTTTTGAGTACTCTTTCTCATCAATGCTTTTCTTATTGATTAAGAGTTATATTACCTTCTTGCTGAAGAAAAGTCAACAGGAATATCAGAACATGCCGTCGTATTTTTCCACGGACCAGGCGAGGAAGTATCCGCATGTGATGAGATACAGCGGCGTAAACACGGGGCTCTTCAGAAAGAACTCGAATACACCATTGGGTGCGAAGTTATTTCCTGGTTCAAAGAGTGCAAGGATGCCCACTGTGAGAAAGATGGTAAGACCTGCAAGGCCAAGAGACAGTTTGAAGAAACTGGTTCTGACCCTAAGTCTTGAGGACAGATACTGTCCCAGATCGTTTCCGCCCAGTACAGCTCCGAACAGAGTGAAGACGAGAATGGTCGCGATGAGGGTAGCCAGGCTGTAATAGTCTGTACTTTTTTCCGATGCAGAAACCATGATGAGCTGCCCAGCTATGGCCAGCAGCATAAGGCTGATGAATTTCAGTAGTGATGTGAATTGTCTGTTCATGCGTAAAGCGTCTGCTTCCCCCTTGAGAAGGTGACGCATTTCCCCCCTTTTATCAGTTCAGATTCGTATTTTTCAGATATAATCATTTTAGTCATATTATACCGTATAGAAATATTTTTTGCTGAAATTCGGGAAAATAATGTGGAAAGAAATAGGATGGAACTGGAATAAGTGAAATCCTTGAAACTGAAAAAGAAGAAGAAAGGAATATTTCGTATTCATATTGATTGATTCAGATCAATACAGTAAAATCAGCATAAATATATAGATGGATCAATCTATTGGAGGTCTGTAATGAAAAACTGGAGAAGATCAGGAAAGTCATTGTGCTTCTTTCCGTGATCGTCATTTTAGTCAGTATCTACAGACTGGTGCAAACGCATATGATTGAAGTATGAAACAGGGAGTTCGAAAGGGCTCCTTTTTGATTGCGTGGAATGAGGAAGCACAGAAAATGGGCAAAAAAAGAAACCCCTTAATCCGGGGTTATGAAATATGATAGAAGGCTCTAAAGAATCCGCGCAGATTCTCTATATGCCCAGGGGTGGCTGATTATGGGAAGATAATCTCCACTCCTATAGTGTGATGATGCACTACGAACTTTTGTTCTGATTTCAGTATAATACAAACGTTCGTTCTAGTCAATGATTTATTTATTTTTCTTTATCAGGAACTATTGGTATAATGAAGAAGAAAATTCTAATTGAGAAGGAGAGTAATATAATGAACCCAGTTGTAACCATAAAAATGGAAACAGGAAAAGAAATTAAAGTAGAACTATATCCGGAAATCGCACCCAATACGGTGAAGAATTTCGTATCTCTAGTAAAGAAGGGATTCTATGACGGACTGAAGTTCCATCGCGTCATTCCAGGATTCATGATCCAGGGAGGATGCCCTGAAGGTATCGGCATCGGTGGACCTGGATACAAGATCAAGGGAGAATTCTCCGGCAACGGATTCAGAAATGAGCTGAAGCATGAGAAGGGCGTTATTTCCATGGCAAGAAGCCAGCACAACGACTCTGCAGGAAGCCAGTTCTTCCTCATGGTGGCGGATTCACCGCATCTGGACGGCCAGTATGCAGCCTTCGGAAAGATCACGGAAGGCCTTGAAAATGCCCTTGAGATCGTAAGAGTGGACCGTGACTACAGAGATATGCCAAGAGTGGACCAGGTCATGGAGAAAGTGACTGTGGAAAATGCGGAAAACATAGGGGAACCTGAAGTACTATAGAGATTCCTGTGTGTGTTAAATACTAGAATCAGGAGTAAATTAT
Source organism: Proteiniclasticum sp. C24MP (assembly GCF_043951855.1). Classification (NCBI taxonomy): domain Bacteria; kingdom Bacillati; phylum Bacillota; class Clostridia; order Eubacteriales; family Clostridiaceae; genus Proteiniclasticum; species Proteiniclasticum sp. C24MP. The sequence continues at coordinate 20,978 of NZ_JBINJW010000022.1, read as the reverse complement.
GACTAATGAAAGAAAGATACTCGTCTATGGACTGAGTGAAGAGGAAAAAAAGCGCCTTACAGGCGAGGGACTGAATCTGCATCAGATTCATAACGGTAACGCAGGTGGAACACTGGAAGAGCTCATAGAAAACAAGGAGATTCCCCATGAGGGTGCGCCCCTTGGAATCGTGAAGATCATGATCTTCTGCGGCTATGAGACCAACGATGAACTGAAGGACCTCATTTCGAAAATCAGAAGAGAGCATGTCTTCGGTTCCATCATGGCAGTGATCACAAGAACCAATCTGAAGTGGAAGTTCGACTACATGATCGAGCATCTCCTGGAAGAGCGGGAAGAGAACAAGCAGATTGAAATGGAACGACGTGCGAAATTAGCAGAAAATCTGGGGTGAGAAAATGGCAAGAGTCGGTGAAGAACTGAAAAAATCAAGACTGGAAGCGAATATGTCCATGAAGCAGGTGGCGAAGAAGCTGGGGGTTTCCGAGAGCTTCGTCAATGATGTGGAGCTGGGCAGAAGAATCGTCAATGAGGATCTCATCAAGAGATTTTCCAAAGTCTTCAACAAGAAGATCGGTTCCATGGGACTGGGTTCTCTGGAGGAGTCTGCGCAGTCGGAATCCTTTGAAAGAACCAAGGAAATCATCAAGAAGGAAGTCTATGTGGCACCAAAGACACCAGTGAATGAACTCTGGAATCAGGCCTTTGGAGAAAACATCAAGAATGTGCCCATATTCGGGTATGATATGAAAAATCCGCTGGGGCATCAGAGCCATGTGGTGGAAAAGAAGAAGATCGACGGGTATCCTATGGATAAGGTTGTGATGCTGAAGGTGGAAAATGATGATCTCAAAGGATATCGCATCCGGAAAGGAGACCTGGTGTCTGGGGTGGAAGCCAAAGAGATTCAGGGTACACAGATGATGCTCTTATCCTATAAAGGGAAGAATCTTCTGAGAAAGATCAGGAACCTGAACAATGGAAATGTGGAGCTTCTGACCTTTAACGAGACACAGAGATCGGAGATCGTGCCGCTGAAGGAAGTTACGATTCTACTGAAACTCTACAAAGTGGAGATCCGGTTATAGACATCAGACAATAAAAAGAAAATAAGCTGTACCTATCCGTGAAAATGAGTTCGTGACAGTAGTTGGAGCATCAATTTAACAGAAGTAGGAGGAAAAGAAATGAACAGTGATACATTATTATATCTTCTTGTGATCGGGTTAATCGCTGTAATTGCTGCAGGAGCGTTCATTGCGGATGTTGTTAGAAAAAAGGACTATAAAGATCAGGTTTCCGGGAAGAAACCAGAGAGAAAAATAAATAGTAAAAAGAAGATTTCCTACGATAAGCCAGTTGAAGAAGATGTTCAAATTACGATTGATCGAGAAGTACTACGTACAAGAAGTGGACAGAACGTATTGGGACCGAAATGAAAAATAGAACACAGACAGGACTCAGCATTATGCGGGGTACTGTCTGATTGTCAGAAAAGCAGCTAAGGTGAAAACTTTAGCTGCTTTTCTTTTTTGCCATTATTTTACAATATACATTAAACATAATCATAGTGTGTCACTGATGGGTGATGTTATGAAAGCCTGTGTTTTCCTTCTTGACATACATAGAGCTTCAAGGTATTCTAATCATAGAAGGTCTATGTATAGACGAAAAGGAGGTTGTACGATGAATTTTGACAAGAATCTACTGGGGGGAACCACGGGAATGCTTCTGTTATCTCTTCTCTCAGGCAAGGATATGTATGGCTACGAGATCATCAAAGAACTGGAGCTTCGCTCCGACAGTTCTTTCCAGTTCAAGGAAGGGACGCTGTATCCCGTCCTTCACAAGATGGAGAACATGGGGTGGCTGAAATCCTACCAGTCCAAAGGGGATGCAGGCAGAGCAAGGAAATACTACCAGATCACGGTGAAAGGAAAAAAGCAGCTGGCTCTTGAGAAAGAACAGTGGGCAGTCTTTACGGAATCTGTGGAGAAGGTTGTGTTTGGTGGACAGTATGAGCTGGCAAGGTAAAGACGCGTATCTGAGTGAAGTGCTGTCTCAGGTGAAGTTCTCCTATGACCATGAGCCCATCTATCAGGAACTGACGAGTCATCTGGAAGAACGGGTGGAGGACTATCTTTCTCAGGGATACGAAAAAGAGGAAGCCGAGGAAATGGCTCTGGAGAATTTCGGGAACCCTGTGGAAATCGGAAAGGCGCTGAACAGAGAGCATCGTCCGCTTCTTGGCTGGCTCCATTTCTTCTCCAGTACCCTGGCGGGCATAGCGATGATTGTTCTGATCCTGGGGCTTTTCACTCTGACTATTGCCATCCTTGACAGCAGATCAGGAGATGTTCCACGAGAAGACGTTCTCTACAGGATTGATGTGAATGAAAAAGTGAGAATCGACAACAGAATCATCTATTTCGATGAAGTCATCGTAGAGATAAACGGAGATCTGAGTATCCTCTATAATACCCTTCTGACGAGGGACTTCGGAACCTCTGGCTACAGCTTCGGAAACATCGGCACCATCCTGGATGAAACGGGGCAGGATTATTTCTTCATGTCTGGGCAGGGTTCCGTTGGTGGCATCTTCTCAAGAGGACGACATACTGTCCATGGCTTCCCGGAAGACGCGGAAAAACTCATCATCGAATATGACTCCTACAACAGGTACTATAAAGTGGAGATTCCGCTGAAAGAAGGTGGCCTATGAATAGAAAGAGAAAGATTCTGAGAAACATTATTTTCATAGCCATTTTCATCTCTTTTGCTTTACTGTCCGGTATGTTCTATATAGACCCGGTGGCAGCTTATAGGGGATCTGAGAGAAGTATTCATTACGGACCCTCGGAAGTGGTTCATGTGGAAGACTTTCCTGGCGGGAAATACTTTCTAGGGAAATACGACCGCTGGATTTCATGCAATATCATTAAGAAATCCATGGGCGTCTTCTGGAGTGCTGGGAGCTATGTCACTGGAACAGAAATCAGGTATGACCATCCCATTTACTATGAAGCCCAGTATGGACAGCCTAATGCCAGAGCCTATGGCATCCGTCATGATGAAAGCATCACGAAGATGGAAGTGCATCTCATGGATGGAACGGTCATCGCCCAGGAAAAGTTTCATGAGGATCTGTTCCTGCTCACCTGGGAGAGTGCATCCGAGTTCACAAAGATCATCGCCTATGACGATGACGGAAGGATGGTTTTTCAGGAAGAGAGACCACATTACTGATCATAAAGGTTATGTGCATTCATACTGTTGTTATAGTCATATAAGTAAAGGAACCTCGATCTGAGGTTCCTTTATGCCGTCTTGTAACAGAATTGTGAGGTACACTATGCTGAAGCATCAGAGCGAATGGGTCAGAGTCTGTAAATAAGCTTAGGCGTTTTCTTTCCATCTGCGATCAGGGAATCGACTTCCGTGAAGACCGTTGCGCCCAATCTGAAATAGAATCCTCTTGCATCGGGACTGGTTATGATGGTGAATTCGGTGATGCCAAGCTTTCTGCATTCTTTCAGAGCATGATTCCATAGCATCCTGCCATATCCTTTTCCGATGTATTCGGGTTCTATAAACAGATATTCCAGTGAGTATTCATGCTCATTCAGCAATAGTCCATAAAAACCGACGAGGGTTTCATCATCCTTCAGAATATAAGTTGGATGTTCGGCTATGAAGTCTTCTGTGATCAGGTATATTCTTTTGAATTTTTCCATGAATTCGGAGCTGTAGCCCCAGTAAGATTCCGATCTCACTTCCAGATCAGCTAACAGATCTGCATCCTTTGGCGATGCACTGACGATTATATACATGTGTCAACCTCCCTGATTTTTCAAATTATGTCCATAGAAGCGCTGCAGTGATAGAAATACGCGGATTCTTTAACGCAACTGGATTTCCTGAGCTGACAGGATAGAGCTGCTTTTGATCTGACAACTTCTTAATATAGTCTTATTATATCCTACTCACCACATAATATCCATGTTCAGCATCTTATGTGAAGAGGCTATATTTAAACATGAATCGAACTTGAAGCCTGGAAGATCAGAGAGTCCACCACAAAAGTAGGGACGATGCGACTGAAACTGTATATGCGTTGATCAGACTTTACAGATCTTATCAACAATGCAATTTGAAAGCTGTGGATAAAACCACAGCTTTTCTGCATAACAGACGGACTGAAGTTCAGGAAGAATAAATATAGACAGAATATTCCGGTGCTCGTTATCCACAGAATGTGGATAACTTATCCGTTTCTATGGATAACTATTGTCAGTTGAAAACTTATACACAGGGTGCTCTGAAAAAAGTGATGTACTATGCGCTGATTTCATGCAAACTGATGCTCCATATATCACAATCTGAATTGTTCACTTAAAATTAGTGGTTTCTTAATGAATTATTCTATTTGAGAACGGCCTATACTATATAATTAGTAGTATGAAGCAGCTTCCATATAGAAGATTGCCAAACTAAGAAGAGAAAGGAATGAATGAAATGAAAAAGAAGATTATCGCAGCAGTCATCGCTGTTTTCACAATGAGTATACTTGCTTCTTGTGGAGCAAATGAAACAGAAGGAGAAGTGAAGAATCCGGATGATGCCATCACACTGGGATCCTTTGTGGATACCGAAGGAGGAATCCTTGGCAACATGATTCTTCTGGCACTGGAAGACGAAGGATATCTCATCGATGATAAAGTCCAGTTCGGTACTCCGGACGTTCATAGAAACGCGCTTCTTCAGGGAGAGCTGGACCTTGGTGTGGACTACACAGGAAACGGACAGTTCTACTCGGAAGGCATCGAAGAGGATGTCTGGAGAGATAAGGATGCAGGCTATGATGCCATCAAAGTCTATGATGAGGAAAACAATGATCTCATCTGGATGAAACCGGCCAATGCGAACAATACGGAAGCTCTCGCGGTGAAAAGAGAATTCGCGGAAGCCAACGGTCTTTCCACCATGGAAGACTTTGCAGACTATGTCAACGGCGGCGGAGAAGTGAAGCTCATCACCTCTCAGCTTTTTGCGGAAAAGGAATCCGGACTCCTTGGTATGGAAGCCGGATACGGATTTGAACTGGAATCCGATCAGCTGATTCTTCTTCCTCATGGTAATACCGCAGAAACCCTGAAAGCCCTGGCAAATGGTACAGATGGCGTCAATGTGGCGCTTGCTTATGGAACCGACGGATCCCTGGCAGACCTTGATCTGGTGCTGCTGGAAGACATTCTGTCCATTCCTCCGGTATATGAGCCATCTGCCATCATCAGAAAGGAAGTCCTGGACAAATATCCTGAGATTCAGGAAATCGTGGAAAGCGTATTTGGTCTTCTCGACAAGGAAAATCTGCAGCAGATGAACAAGGAAGTCATTGTGGATGGACTGTCACCAAGAGATGTGGCAGAGACATTTCTTAAGGACAACGGGATTCTGGAGTAATACTGCGTATTGAAAGAAGGAATATTTTGGGAAAGAACATCGACAAACCACAAGCAGTCTACAGCATCATCGCAGTACTTGCGCTGGTATTCATGAAGATTGTGGAGGTTAAACCAAACCGAATCGCCAGTGGCGAAAGATTCACCGCATATGAATTCATAGGGTGGCCTGTCCTATTAATAGGAGCAGGCTTTCTTCTCATTGCGCTATTATCCTTATCCACCATGAATGAGAAAGGTCTTATTACCACCCTTGCGGGTGCTCTGCTCTTCACCGCTTTACTCTACTTCATCGGACAGAGCGGACAGGCGGCGGCGGTTGACAGCAGTTCCATCAGAGTGAGCTTTTCCATGGGATTCTATATTCTCCTTGTCATGGTCTATCTTCTTTTCGGACATGTCATGGCGAAGAAAGACCGGTATCTGAACCTGGAGAAAGGTATATCGCTTCTGATTTTCATCACGCTGGCTGTTTTTGTCTACACAGGTGTTTTCGATGAATTTTCCATTCTCAAGGAATATCAGATCAAAAAGAACCAGTTTGTGGACAGTTTCACCACCCATCTGTTTCTGTCCCTGGGCTCAGTGACCTTCGGAAGCCTTGTGGCCATTCCCTTGGGATACTTAGCCTACAGGAAGAAGAACCTGGAAAGCGCTGTGATGGTTCCCTTAAGCATTGTGGAGACCATCCCGAGTCTTTCCCTCTTCGGGATTCTTCTGGTGCCGCTGGCAAGTCTTGGGCGGATCGATTTCTTCCGTGCTTTTGGCATCAGCGGCATCGGATGGGCACCGGCTTTTGTGGCCCTGACCCTCTATACCCTGCTGCCCATAGGACGAAACACTCTGGTGGGTTTCAGTACCGTGGGAAGAGATGTCATTGAGGCAGCCCAGGGCATGGGGATGAGCAGAAAGCAGATCTTCAGAAAGATCGAGTTTCCACTGGCGCTGCCCATCATCATCACAGGAGTGAGAATCGCTCTGGTTCAGACCATCGGCGGAGCAGTCCTTGCAGGCCTTGTGGGAGGCGGAGGTCTTGGAACCTTTGTATTCCTTGGGCTGGCAGAAGCATCACCGGACCTGGTCCTTCTAGGGGTTATACCCATTGTGCTTCTGACTCTGACCATGGATAAAATGCTGAAACTACTCATAGAGAGAATCAGGAGGAGAAAGTGATGATCAAGCTTGTAGATGTAGTGAAGAATTATGATGGATACGAGGCAGTGAAAGGTATTTCCTTCCATGTGAATGAAGGGGAACTGTACGTTCTTCTCGGTCCTTCAGGCTGCGGAAAATCCACCACCTTAAGACTCATCAACAGAATGGTGGACAGAACCTCCGGCGACATTTATGTGGAAGGAGAGCATGTGGACAGTTTCCAGGTGGAAAATCTGAGAAAGAAGATGGGTTACGTCATCCAGAGCACTGGACTTTTTCCCCATATGAATGTGGAGGACAACATTGCCACCGTGCCGCTTCTTCTGAAGTGGGATGCGGAGAAAATCAAGAAAAGAAGCGAGGAGATGCTGAACCTTGTCGGCCTTCAGCCAGAACTCTATGCAAAGAAGCTGCCCAAGGAGCTCTCCGGAGGAGAAGCCCAGAGGGTAGGCGTGGCAAGAGCCCTTGCATCGGATCCCCATATCCTGCTCATGGATGAACCTTTCGGTGCGGTGGATCCCATCAGCAGACTGCGTCTTCAGAACGAGTTCAAGGAAATACAGAGGAAACTGAAGAAAACGGTGATCTTCGTCACCCATGATGTGGAGGAAGCCCTGCTTCTCGGGGATAAGATCTGCATCATGAGAGAAGGGGAAATCGTTCAGGAAGGCACGCCGGAAGAAGTGATCCTGAAGCCCACGGATGCTTTTGTGCAGGATTTCTTCGGCAAAGAAGGTGCGCTGAGTCTTCTCACAAGATTCAAGGCGAAAGAGTATAAGGAGGCGGAGAAGGCGGAAGGGGAACCCCTTTCTGAAGATGCTTCACTGAAGGAAGCCCTATCCGAGATGATTCTAAGAGGCGTGGACCGGGTCCCCCTTGAAAAGGGCAGCCTGTCTCTTCAGGGTATCATGGAAGTCATAAGGGGGGAGCATAAGTGAAGAAGATCAGAGTGACGTACTTCATCATCCTGCTGCTCGCACTGCTTCTTGGCGCTATGCTCCTGTTTCCAGAGCGGTTCGAAGAAATCCTTGCTGGCCTGTTCACATCGAAATTCACCCAAGGCTCCAGAACACCCCTTCCGGTACTGTTTCTGGAGCACCTGGAGATGGTTGTGATCTCCAGTGCCATGGCCATCGCCTTCGGATTTGTTCTGGGCGTTTTTCTCACCACAAAGACCGGAGCAGAGTTCAAGGAATCCCTTCTGAAGCTTGTGAATCTGGGTCAGACCTTTCCTTCCGCGGCGCTCTTGGCCCTGGTGGTGCCCATTGTGGGATATGGCATCAAGGGAGCGCTCATTGCGCTGTTCATCTATGCACTGATGCCCATTGTCTACAATGTGGTGGTGGGTATTGAAGAAGTGCCTGAAGATGTGGTGGAGGCAGCCAGAGGCATGGGCATGAGTGAATGGGAGACCTATCGCAAGGTGAAGATTCCCTTGGCCATGAATGCCATTTTAGGGGGAATCCGAACCTCCACCGTCATAAACATCAGTGCGGCGACCCTGGCAGCGGCAGCCGGAGCGGGTGGTCTTGGCGTTCTTGTGGTCAATGGAGTGAAGACCTTCGATATGGTGCTGATCCTCATGGGGTCCATTCCGGTGACCCTTCTTGCGGTGATAGTGGAGCTGATTCTGGAGGAAGTGCAGAAAAGAAGAGTCTACGCGCAATGAAAACAGATATGGGATCCAGTCATACAGAAGGTCAGGCACCTTCGTTACAGAATGGCCTGCCCATGTTAGAATAGAGAAAAATGATGAAAGGTGGACAATACATTATGCGATGGAGCTTAAATGAACTGTATGATTCTTTTGAATCAGAAGCATACAAATCAGATTCGAAAAGAATTCTGGAGATGATCAGCGAGGTGAACACCTTCGCTGAAAAAGAGCTGACAAATACAGGAGAGGCGAAGGAAAAGGCGGAGAAGTATCTCCGCTATGATGCGACCCTGTCAAAACTGATGTCAAAGGTTTTAAGCTATGCTAGCCTGACCATGGCGGTGGATGCGAGAAATGAAGTAGCCAAGGCGAACTATGCGAGAATCGCCATGAAGCTTTCGGAACTCACCAAGGCGGAAGTGCTTTTTTCAAGATTCGTTGCGGGCATCGAAAATCTTCAGGAAGTCATCGATTCCAGTGAGTATCTGAAAGAGCATGAATTCATGCTGAAGGAAATCAGAAAAAATGCCAGATATCTTCTGAGCAATGAAGAGGAGATGCTCATCTCAAGGATGAGCAATACGGGTTCAAAAGCGTGGACGAATCTTCAGAACATCCTCACCTCCACCCTGCTGGTGGATATCGAGCTGGATGGGGAGAAGAAGAAGCTGCCCCTGCCGGCTATAAGGAATCTTGCCTATGACAAGGATCCGGATGTGAGAAAGAAAGCCTTCGAAGCGGAGCTTTCCGCCTATGAAAAGGTGGAGGAATCCTCTGCGGCTGCCTTAAACGGAATCAAGGGTGAAGTGCTCACTGTATCGGAACTTCGAGGATTCTCTCATCCTCTGGAGGAGACGCTTCTTCAGTCCAGAATGGAGAAGGAAACCCTGGATGCCATGTTCACAGCCATAAAGGAATCTCTGCCCATGTTCAGAAAATATCTGAAAAGAAAAGCGGAGCTTCTGGGACACAAGAAAGGACTTCCGTTCTACGACCTTTTTGCACCCATGGGAGAAAGTCAGATGCACTTCACCTATGAGGAAGCCATGGACTATATCGTGAAGAACTTCAATACCTTCAGCAGGAGACTGGGGGATTATGCAAGAAACGCCTATGAAAAGAACTGGATGGATGTGGAGCCAAGAGACGGGAAAAGAGGCGGCGCATTCTGCTCCAACCTTCATGCCATTGGCGAATCCAGAGTCATGGCGAACTTTGACGGAAGCTTCAGCAACATGACGACCCTTGCTCATGAACTGGGGCATGGGTACCATGGATATAACCTGAAGGATGAAACCATCTTAAACAGCAGCTATCCCATGCCCATCGCGGAAACCGCATCCATCTTCTGCGAGACCATCGTGGTCAATGCGGCACTGAAGGAAATGGACGACAGGGAGGCTGTGACCATCCTGGAGCAGTCCATATCAGATGCCACACAGGTCATCGTGGACATCTACTCCAGATATCTCTTTGAAACGAAGCTGTTTGAAACCAGAAAGGATCATCCTCTTTCCGTGAAAGAGCTGAAAAACTATATGGTGGAAGCCCAGAAGGAAGCCTATGGAGAAGGGCTGGATGAGGAAGTGCTGCATCCATACATGTGGCTCAACAAGACCCATTACTACTCCGCAGATAGAAACTTCTACAACTTCCCCTATGCCTTCGGACTTCTCTTTTCCAAGGGGCTCTATGCAGTCTATCTGAAAAGAGGAGAAGAGTTTGTGCCAGAATATGATGAGCTTCTCTCTGTCACTGGAAAGAAAGACATCATAGAAGTGGCTGAAATGATGAACATCGATGTGACCAGGCCTGACTTCTTCAGAGATTCTTTGAAGATCGTGGAAAAGGACATTGAGAAGTTCCTGAGCCTTACAGAAAAGTAAATCAGATAAGCGTAAAACAAGTCCCTGCAGAAGAGCGTACAAGCTTTTCTGCAGGGACTTTTCAGTGACTTCTGTTTCAGCGTTTTTATGGGCGAAGCCCTATCACCGGTTCTTCAGGATGAATCCCAGAAGCAGAGTGATGATCTCATTGGGCTTTTCGAAGATGGCCACATGACCACATTCAGGAAGAAGCACATATTCAGATCCCCTGATTTCATGATGGATCCTGAGGGAGTGATGAGGCTTTTTGAGAAGATCCTCTTCCCCGCAGATGACAAGGGTCTTCACCTTGATCTCCTTGAGGATATCCACCATGGTCACGTCCTTTAGGAAGGTATCATAGAGGATGATCTGGCCCCTCAGATAGTCCTCACCGATGTTTTTCGTTGCTTTGGCTCTGGCCATCAGGAACGCCTCGTTTTCCTTCATGAACTTCGTTCCATAGATGGATGGGGCGAGGGTGTTGAAGAATGCTTCTCCGTCTCCATCCCTGGCCGGTTTCTTCCAGGAGGAGATGAAAGACTTCATGACCGGATCCAGCTCAGAGGTGGAATCGATGATCACCAAGGATTTCATATGTTCACCATAAAGCGTGGCATATTTCATGGCCACTTCACCGCCGTAGGAAGTGCCGACGAAATGGGCGGATGAGATGTCAAGGTGCCTTAGAAGGGCATTAAGCTCCTCTGCATGCTCCTGAAAGGAATAGGGTCCCTCAGGTTTATCGGATTTCAGTTGACCCTTGAAATCATGCAGAAGCACTCTATAGCCCATTTCCTCAAAAGGCTTTGAAAGAACGTACCAGCTGTTTGTGCTGGCCATGACCCCGTTGAGGAAAACGATGGTTTCTTCCGCATCCCTATTTCCTCGGATCTCATAAAAAAGACGAACTCCATTCACTTCGAAAAATGACATGACAAACCTCCTCTGTCTATAACATGAAACATGTATCATTACTCACATTAAGATTATCTGAAAGCGTTTGCAAAGTCAATCCGTCAGGAGCTGAAAGGGCATGAAAAAGAGTCCGCTTTTAAAAAGCGGACTCTGAGACTTCATGATGTTCTTATCGATTCTTTTCTACAGTCCCATGTCTTCCAGGAGCTTATAGAGAAACTTCGCGGCACCATCTTCATCGTTGGTGGGTGCCTGGAAATCCGCCATGGATTTGATGTTATCCACGGCATTGGCCATGGCCCCTTTGATGCCGGCAATCTTGATCATGGAGAGGTCGTTGTAGTTGTCTCCGATGACGGCCACATCTGAAAGGTCGATGTTCAGATGCTTGCATAAATGCTTCAGCGCAATGCCTTTGGAGGTATCGCTGCTGGTCATCTCAAAATTGTATTTCCAGGAGCTGAAAGTGAGAATTCTCTTATCCATGGTGAAGTACTCCATGGCCATGTGGATTTTATTGAGGTAAGCACTGATGGAGGAGACACTGTTGGCGCTTTCGATGGAATCCAGAAGATCCTCCATGGTCGGTACAACTTTGAGGTTTCCCTGTGAAAGTACAAGACCCAGAACATCCTGTTCCAGTTCCTCTCTTTTCTTGGTGTCAATGGATCCCACATCTTCCAGTTCCTGATGGAGAAGGTCGAGACCTCCCTGGGTGATGTAGGTGTACTCGTCATCTGCCACTTCAAATTCCAGATTCTGTGCTTTCAGATAGGTGATGATGTCACGGACCTGATCTTTTGGAATGGAGATGGAATACATCTTGTGTCCGTCAGCATGGTATACACTTGCTCCATTGCTGGAAATAATGTAGGGTTTCACTTCCAGATCGCTGATGATCTCCAGAATATCATTATAGGATCTTCCGGTGGCGATGCAGACAGGGATTCCCTTTTCCATGGCGGTCTTGATGGCATTCATGCTGTATTCCGAGAGTTTATGATCCGAGTTCAGAAGGGTACCGTCTAAATCTGTAACAAATAGTTTCATAAAAAACCTCCAAAGCGTGATTACTCTTATTACTCAGAGTATATCACACGGCATCGTTTTCAAGGTCAACGTATTTAAGACAGCTGCAAAATATTTTCTGCAGCTGTCTGTAAGTATAGGATCTTATTCTTTCTGATATCTGTAGATCGCCTTCACGCCGGTATCAAGAGACAGTTTCTCATCTGTCACCACATAGACCTTGGCACTCTGCTTCAGAGCAAGAAGGGTCAGATCGTTCAGCATATCACCGGACTCCTTTTCCATAAGGAGTTTATCCGTACCAGGATCGATTCTGCCAGGTATGGTTTTATTCAGATTCACCATAAGACTTTCCACTCTGCCTTCCATGGCAGCTCGGGCGATTTCACTGATGTCTTCGGATGCCAGTTCTCTTGATTTTGACAGTTCATACTGATCATTGAGTTTTTCAATACGGTTGTTGAAATCAGGTTCCAGCACTGCCCAGGCCATTTTTCTCAGTTCGTCTTCATTCAGGGATTGCGGATCCTTTTTGATTCCTTCCTTGCTCAGATAATCATTATGGCTGATTTTAGCGAATTCCGTATGATTTTCCGGCAGGGTTGCCAGAATGAGCGGTACCTCTGTCTTTTTGGAGTGGTTTTCGGTCACATATCTATCCACCCATCTGAAGAACTTCTCCACGTCTATGGCTTCCTCATCTCTGGATGAGCCTCCGTAACCGAATCTGGCGCTGCCTTTCAGCCCCACGGAAGATCCTTGCATATGATTGTCCTCGGTGAAATAGCCGACCACATCTTTCAGTGACTTCTGCTCCTCTTCAGGAAGGTCCACTTTTCTCAGCGCATACCTGTTCCCTTCATAAAGTGTGAAATCATTTTTATTTAAAGCGAGAATCTGAAAGCTGTCATCCGTCTGATACGCATTCAGCAGGGGTTTGATGTAGAAAGTATCTGATACCTCCACGTATTCCATAACATCTCTTTGCAGCTTGTAGACGACAAGGTCTTCAGATGTGGCGAGCACGCCAAGTCCATCCAGCTGATTCGCCCAGAACTTTTTGTCTTCTGCCAGATCCTTCAAGTCGCTCAGTATCTTTTCTCCCTTTTTTCCCGGATAGTCAGAAAGAAGCTTGCTTTCCACTTTCTTCAATAGATTCTTGAAACGAATCTCATTATTTTTTGATTCGGTAGTTAATCTACTGGTAGGCAGATAGATGGAAACCAATGGGGCTTCCCCTTTTTCAATGATAGGATGTGGAAATCTTTCTGCAACAATGTAAGTCATAACATACCTCCTAGATTAATTGAATTTTCTGAACTTAAAAAATAAGGGTATCCATATTCTGTAAGTGAGTAAATTATACTATAAATTATTGAACAGAGTTTAAATATACAATTAACACAAAGGACATAATGGAGTGGTATATTTCTTCACAATCCAGGCCATTTTAAAACCGGCCCCGAAAGGCCGGCTATCAGATATATGAATTTTGTTCTAGTTCTGCTTGTTCTTTTTCTACTCTTCTGTTTCTTCTTCGTCCACCAGAGGCACTTCTGCAGCATCTTCGTCTGCTTCAGTTTCTTCAGGTTCCTCTTCAGATAGCTGTGCGGATAGCACGATACCGATGAGGTCATCATCTTCTCCGAGGACTTCTATTCCTTCTGGTACCTTGATTTCGCTTAGGAAGACCTTGTCTTCAAACTTCAGTTCGCTGACATCAAATTCCAGTCTTTCCGGAATATCTTCCGCGGGTCCCTTCAGTTCGATTTCCTGCAGATTCGGCTGGAACAGCAGATGATCTCTCTGCAGCTGATCTTCACCAAGGATATGCAGTGGAATGGATACGTGAATGATCTCACGTAAGGAAATGGATTGGAAATCGATATGTTCAGGAAGGAAGGTAGCTCCGTTTCTCTGAACTTCCTTTACGATTACACTGGTCGTCTTGTCCAGCCCATCCAACTTGATGATGGATGATGAGGTGTTTTCCTTCAGAAGCCTGTTCGCTTCCTGAAGGGTAAGCTCAACGGGGACCGAATCTCGGTGTTCTTTCCCGTAGATGACGGCAGGGACAATCCCTTCACGTCTCAGCTTTTTAGCCTTCACACCTTCTCTACGTCTTGCAATTTGATATACTGTATTACTCATAAAATCACTCCTCATACTTTATATCATTTATCTGACTTCTTCATTGTACCGCATAGAAAATATGATTTGATGTAATTTTGCAAAAATTCAACAGTTATTGTTCACTGGTTTACAACAGGTTCTAAAAGTTTACAATCAATTCTTATTTTGGGGCTTTCATCAAAGTTTACAGGGATAATTCCCCGGATTGGGCGTAAAAACTTTGCGGATATAGTATAATAATAGAAAGAAATCAATATAAAGGTGGGGTAAGTCAATGCTGAAAGTAGTGAAAAGAGATGGAAGAATTGTGGATTTTGATCCGGATAGAATCAAGACATCGGTGGCCAACAGTGCCAGAGATTCTGAGATCCAGATAACTGAAAAAGAGCTGAAACTGATTGCCAATTCTGTGGAGAAGACCATAAACAGAGTCCGCGGTGAAAATGGAATCACATCCACCTATGAGATCAGAGGTGTTGTGGTGAGAGCCCTGAAAGATATGGGTTATCGCAACATCGCCAAGGACTTCTATGACCATTCCAAGGTGGTAAGGGAACCTGAAAAGAAAAGCTAGGAAGAGAAAGACGATGGAGGTGTTTTAAATGGAACTGGTTATAGTGACAGGGATGTCCGGGTCGGGAAAATCCGTTGCGATCAATGCACTGGAAGATCTGGGATACTACTGTGTGGACAATCTGCCACCGCAGTTCATTCTCCCCTTTGCAAAACTCAGTATCGGTACAAAGGGAAGAGAAGAGAAACTGGCGCTGGTGGTGGATGCCAGAAGCAAGGATATTTTCACAGGACTGCAGGATGAGATCCATATGCTGGATGAGAACAGCATCCGGTACAAGATTCTCTTCCTGGATGCTTCAGATGAAACACTTCTTAACAGATACAAGGAAACCAGAAGAAAGCATCCGCTCATGGGAAGCGAGGTCACTTCTCTGGAAGAGGCCATCGATATTGAAAGAGTCAGCTATGAGAGTATCCGAAGCAGAGCTGATTTCATCATCGATACCACCTATCTCAGCAGTTCCAATCTGAAGAAGGAAGTGACCAGTCTGTTCTCTGTGGGGGATTTTCATACCATGCAGATCAAGACCGTGTCCTTCGGATACAAGTATGGGATTCCCAATGATGCAGATCTGGTTTTCGACCTGAGATATCTGCCGAATCCCTACTATGTGGCGGAACTGCGGGATAAAACCGGTATCAGTGATGATGTGTTCAATTATGTCATGAAGACGGATCTTGCGAAAACGCTGTTTGAAAAACTGATTGATCTCATACTGTATCTTGTTCCTCTCTATATCGAGGAGGGGAAGAGCCAGCTGGTCATCGCTTATGGATGCACAGGAGGCAAGCACCGCTCCGTTTCCTTCGCGAGAAGAACAGCAGAGCATCTCAGTGAAAGAGGATATAATGTCGCCACGCAGCACAGGGATATCGAACGCAAATAACGAAGGATGAAGGAAGTACATATTCTATGAGTGGAATGAAAAGAATGACTGTGATACTGCTTCTATTTGCTGTGAGCCTGGCACTGGGCGGATGTAAATCAAGCAACAGAGAAGTGCTCAACGAGAAGATTGCGGAAGGGGAACTGCTCCTGGCTGAAGAAAGATTCGAGGAAGCTTCCATCTATTTTGCTGCGCTTTTCGATGAAAACCGCGACAGCCTCACTGTGATGGAAAAACATGAGTTTTCAGCTCAGATGGCTGAATCCAGAAAAAATCTCGATGAAGCGGAAAGATTGATCCAGACGGAGAACTACAGGGATGCCTATGACAGGCTCGATGGAGTCCACCCGGAAGATCTGAGTGGAATACAGAGAAAAAATGATCTGGAAAAAGAGATCAGAGACATCTATCTGACCAAGGCTCGGGAGCTCCAGAATGAGATGGAGTTTGAGCGCGGATTGAGGGTGCTTGAGGAATATCAGGATATGGTCGGGGTTGATGAAGAAGTGGAGGAGCTTAAGGGCAGGCTTCTTACTGATCTCATCGAATGGGAAAAACCCGTGGAGCCGGAGAAAATCAGAAAGATCGTTTATCTGGACCCCGGACATCAGGCTGTGCAGGACAAGGAGAAAGAACCTCTGGGGCCTGGCTCTGACATCCTGAAGAACAAAGTCTCCTCCGGAACGAGAGGCGTAGCATCAGGGGTCTATGAATATGAACTGAATCTTCTTTTCTCCCTGAAACTGAGAGACCGGCTTCTTGAAGAGGGATTTGAAGTGCTCATGACCAGAACCTCCCATGATGTTTCCATCAGCAACAAGGAAAGAGCGGAGATGGCAAACGAAGCAGGTGCGGATATCTTTATAAGGATCCATGCCAATGGCAGCGAGAATAAAGACAGGCAGGGCATCATGACCATCCATCCCTCCTTGGACAATCCCTTTGTGAGCCATCTGAGTGAAGAGAGCTTCCGTCTATCGAAGGATCTTCATGATGAGATGGTCCGTGAAACAGCTGGAGCAAGTGCAGGGGTTCATGCCATGGACAACATGGTGGGCATCAACTGGTCTGAGGTACCTGTATCCATTGTGGAGCTGGGCTATATGTCCAATGAAGAAGAAGACCTGAAGCTGAATACGATGGAGTATCAGGACCGCCTTGTGGAAGGCGTGGTCAGTGGTATTCTGAAATATTTCGGGTTAGATGCATAAATGAGAATGTAGTGGAACCGGCAGTCTTCATAAGACTGCGGTTCTTCCTTTTTATCAGCAGGACTTGAAACAGGGACAATCCATTTCTGAAGTCAGAGATGAAATTGTAAAGAATAAAGATTATCCTTTGTAATTACCTTAAAAGTCTGTATAATTTACCTGATAAGATAAATGAGATTTGAAAAACCATGAAAATGACAATCAGCGGTTCATGGATACGGAAAGAATGGTGAAGAGATTGAAGATGTGGAACGATAAAAGATATCATAGCCTGAATTATTTTCTGAGAGAAAAATTCAAGGAAAAAGTATATAAGATCAGCCTTGATGCCGGATTTTCCTGTCCCAACAGAGATGGAACCTTAAATGGTACAGGATGCATCTTCTGCAGTGAAAGAGGGTCCGGTGATTTTGCCGGAGACCGGAACTTCAGCATACAGAAGCAGTTTGATGACATCAGCTACATGATGGAGAAGAAGTGGAAAAGCGGCAAGTACATCCCTTATTTCCAGGCTTATACCAACACCTATGCAGAGCCTGCGGTCCTTCGGGAGAAGTATCAGGAAGCCATCAGTCAGGAGGGTGTTGTCGCGCTTTCCATCGCCACCAGGCCGGACTGTCTGGACCGGGAGGTTCTGGATGTGCTGTCGGAATTCAGCGGCAAGGTGTACACCTTTGTAGAGCTCGGACTTCAGACCGTCAGTGACAAGACCGGGCGCATGATCAACAGAGGATATGATCTTCCCGTTTTCGAAGAAGCGGTGAGAAACCTGAGAGCCCTTGACATCGATGTGGTGGTCCATGTGATTTTCGGACTGCCGGGCGAAACCCGTGAAGACATGCTGAATACGGTGAAGTATCTTTCGGGCATGGATATTCAGGGCGTGAAATTCCATCTGCTGCATCTCATGAAGGATACACCCATGGTTCATTTATATGAAAGAGGCAAGCTGGTCTTTCTGGAGATGGAGGAATATGTTTCGCTTGTGGCGGAATCCATTGCGCTGCTGCCGCAGCAGGTGGTCATTCACCGCACCACGGGAGATGCACCGAGAGACCTTCTCATCGGACCTATGTGGTCCCTGAACAAGTGGGAAGTATTAAATGCCATCGACGATTATTTCAGAGACCATGATCTGTATCAGGGTAAAAATCATGGAGAAACCAAGGAATACATAGGCTAAGGCCATAAGAGGGAGAGAATAAATGAAAATAGATATCATCACCACCGGTGCCCATGTGACACCGGAGTCTGTAAAGAATACGACAGTCATTGTCATCGATGTGCTGAGAGCCACATCCGTAATCATATCCGCACTGAAGAACGGGGCCAAGAGTGTTGTACCTGTGACTTCTGTGGAGGAAGCGCTGGAAACCAAGAAGAAGCTTGAAAACGTCATTCTGGGCGGAGAGCGGAAAGCACAGAAAATCGAGGGGTTTGAACTGTCCAATTCACCTCTGGAATATGGCAGCACAGCAGTGCACGACAAGAATGTGATTCTTACAACCACCAACGGAACCCACGCCATTTCAAGAAGCGGAGCAGCAAACAAGGTGTATATCGGGGCACTGCTCAATGCCAAGGCGGTTTCGGAGAAGGTGGCTGCGGAAGAAAATGATGTGGTGATCGTGAACTCCGGCACCAACGGGAATTTTTCCATGGATGATTTCATCGCATCCGGTGCGGTCATTGAAGAGATGCTTAACATCAGAGACTATGAACTGACCGATGTGGCGAAAACGGCCCTTCTCATCTACCGAACCCATCAGGATTTTCTGAGTTACATAAGAGAAGCGTCCCACTATAAGGTGCTTATGAATCTGGGGCTGGAAGAGGACATCCGGTTCTGCCTCCAGAAAGATCTCTATGACATCGTTCCGGAATACAAAAATGGAATCATAAAGCTCAATTTCTAGACAAAGCAAAAGGAAGAAGCGTCAGGAACGGAACCTGACGCTTCTTCCTTTTCTGCGTTGTTATTCGTTTATGATTTCCAGATTTTCCAGAGGAACCCAGCCTTCTTCTCCATTGTGTTCATGGATGCAGTAAGCCCAGTTGTTCACAGTCTTCTTCAGTGTAACGATGTCGCCTGTGGAGACATCCAGTTCCTTGGAAGAATAATCTTCGAGGAGTATGGACTCGTCGTCCATATTCTTAAGATAGGCTCTGGGGATCCATCCTTCCTTCAGCGTATCTTTTGAGATGCAGTAGACCCAGTTCTGCCATACAGGATTTCCGATGTATTCCTCCAGTCTGAGGACACGATCGTTTTCCTTCAGATTGATGAGGTTTGCCTCGTTGACGATGTGATTTTTTATCACTACATATCTCATGACTAGATGCTCAGCGAAACTGCGATCTCTGAAATGATGAGCTCCATCTCTTCAGCAGGCAGATTCTCCTTGATTTCATAATAGGGTGTAAGCATGCAGTTTCTGTCAAAAAGCCGGAAGAGTTCAATCATGATGGGGCTGCTTTCCGGTTCGACTCTCTGGCTTTCATCTGCACCATAGGAGAGAATCCCTAGAAAGGTGGCTCCATTTCGTACTCTTTCCATGACCTCATTGACTAAAGGGACTAAATGGGATTTGATGTATTTCTGATAGGCTTCTTCACTGAAGTCTTCTTTTGTGACATCTTTTCTGAACAGTTCAAAGTGCTTCTGGATATTAGGCACCGGAACCAGATTGATGCCCAGATCAATAAGATCCGCCACTACGGGTAAAGGACCTTGGGCAGTCTGCTTTTCTTTGGGCAGAACTCCCTGGTCTAACATGCTGCTGGTGATGACAAGTATTTTATCTTCCATACTGGAACCTCCTTGGTGAACTTAATTAATTATGACATTATTCTGAAAAAAATACAATGAATGCTGTAAAAGCGGAATGAACCAGGAATGAATATTTTGTGATTGATTGTCAATGGGAGGTTCTGTCCGGTATAATTCAAGGTGAGGAGTGATGAAATGGAGCATGAAATCGATCCGAAGATCATGGATAACATAACTAAAGTATGCATATGCAAAGCGATACCGAGAAGCAAAATCAAAAACGCCATCCGTAACGGAGCCGACAGCGTGATGAAAGTAAATGAGGTCACAGGTTCCGGGCAGGGAGAGTGTAGAGGAAGAAGATGCGGACTCAAGATCAAGGCTCTGGTGGACGGCTACAAGAAGGGGGAGTGGGAATGATGAGAAAGCTTATGAAAAGAAGCACCGCTCTCATTCTTGCGCTTCTGCTTCTGCTCACCTTCAGCGGCTGCTCCATCCTGGAGATGGAACTTGTGGAAGAAGGAAACGCACCTCAGGTGGAAAATCCTGCTGGGGCACCTGAAGAGATGGAAAGTGAGTCCCCGGAGGAAAATCCCGCCATCGAAGAAGACGGCTATTACACGTCCAGGGATGAGGTTGCCCTATACATTCATACCTACGGGAGACTCCCTGGAAACTACATAAGAAAAAATGATGCCATGGACCTGGGCTGGGATGCCAGCAAAGGAAATCTATGGGATGTGACGGAGGAAATGAGCATCGGTGGTGACCGGTTCGGAAACAGAGAAGGACTTCTGCCTGATGCAAGCGGAAGACAATGGTATGAGGCGGACATTGATTATGAAGGCGGATACAGAAACGCTCTGCGTATCGTCTTCTCCAATGATGGACTCATCTATTATACGGATGATCACTATGAATCTTTCGAGAAGCTCTATTAGGAGGTTGTAATGAAAAGAATCATCTTGAACGGAAAAAGAATGATCACAAAAGAGGTGGCCCATGCGTATCTGAAAAGAAAATTCTCCTTTCCGGACTACTACGGCAGGAATCTGGATGCACTATGGGATCTTTTATCGACTACAGTAAAGGAAACAGAGATTGTCCTGGTGAATGCGAAGTGCGTACCGGAGAATCTTGGCAGATACGGTGCTTCCCTTCTTCAGGTCTTCGATGATCTCAATGAGGAAAACAGACGCGTGAAAGTGATCTATCTCAACTGAAAAGAATCCTGAAACGGGGAGGTTATGCTTTCTGTTTTAGGATTCTTTTTCACTTTCTGCACAAATAATGACTATGAAGGAAAGAGATACGT
>NZ_JBINJW010000021.1:0-50164 GCF_043951855.1 Proteiniclasticum sp. C24MP | reverse complement strand
AGAGGAAATGATTAAGAAAGAAGAATCCAAAGCAGAATAAACATCTTGCCTCAGAAAAGGCAAGATCTGGGAGTTGATAGACCTTGCTGAAAATACTAGTAAAAGACGTGACCATGCACTTTCCATCGAAAGCGCTTTTTTCCCATGTTTCCCTAGAGGTCCAAGATCGAGACCGTATCGGCATTCTTGGAAGAAACGGCTCCGGAAAGACCACCCTACTGAAGATCATCCTGGGAGACATCCTGCCCGTGGAAGGACAGGTGAAGGTCCCCGTTCCCTATGGCTATCTGCCACAAAGCGCGGAAGTTTCAGAGGAGACCATGAAAAGCATTCTGGAAGGCAGCTATGGAAAAGACCTTCTGAAACTCATGGAAGATCTGTCCATTCATACACTCATGAACAAGGAAGTCCATAAGCTCAGTGGAGGTGAAAAGACAAAGCTTCTTTTCCTTCATGCGGTGAAGGACAACCCGCCTCTGCTCATACTGGATGAACCCACCAATTTTCTTGATACCGGAAGCATCGAAGTCCTGGAGAACTATCTCGCCGCCTATAAAGGTGCCGTACTTATGATCTCCCATGACCGGGATTTTCTGGACCATACGGTGGATACCATCTACCATCTTGATCAGAACAGAATGAAGAAATACAGCGGGAACTACAGTTTCTTCAAGGAAAAGCGGGAAAAGGAAATCAAAAGAGCGAATCTGGAGTACATCCGATACACAAGAAAACGAAAAGAACTGGAAGCGGCGGCCAGAGGCATCTCCGACAAGGCAAACAGGATGGAAGGGCTTTCCTCCAACGACTATCTACGTTCCAGAAACAAGCAGCTTCAGAAGAAAGCGAAATCCATGCGCAGGCGCATCGAAAAAATGGAAGTGAAGGAAAAGCCCCATTACGAAAAAGAAGTGAATCTCTCCTTCCACGTTTATTCGGAAAAAGCATCTCCCATTCTCCTTCGTGGAGAAGGCATCGGCAAATCCTTTGACACACTGCTCTTTGACCAGGTGAAGTTCCATGTAAGAAACGGCAGTAAAATCGCACTGCTTGGCGAAAACGGTGTTGGAAAGACCACCCTGATGAAGATCATGCTGGGACAGACAGACCATGAGGGAAAGATCCATATACCGCCTTCCACGAAGATCGGATACCTTTCACAGGAACTGTACCATCTGGAAGAGACGAAGACGCCCCTGGAAGACCTTTCCCGATACTCCGACGACAAGACTGAAATCAGAAACCTTCTTGGCTCCATGCGGATCACAGAGGACATGGTCTTTCAGAAAATCGGAACCTTAAGCTACGGAGAAAAACTGAGGGTGGAGCTTTGCAAACTGATTCTTACGGAATGCAATCTTCTGATTCTCGATGAACCTACAAACTTTCTGGACATCGAAACCAAAGAAATCATCGAGGAAGCCTTGAGAGACTACGAAGGTGCCTTGCTTCTCATTTCCCATGACCGCTACTTCATCAAGGCCGTGGCAGAGGAGATCTGGCATCTGGCAGAGAAGAAGCTTACTGTCTATGAAGGAAACTATGACTATTTTCTTTCGAAGCAGATTCCGGAAAAAGAAAACCATGAGGACATTCTGATCATGGAAATGAACCTGGCGGAACTGGCCCATAAGATGACTCTGGCAGGAAAAGAAGAGAAAAAGAAACTGGAAGAGGAATATTTCAGTATTGCTTCCAGAATGGATCAGCTCAGAAACAGGTGAAACTTAAAGGATCTTCCCAGCTCGGGAAGATCCTTATTTATGTATATTCTATTTGACCAGATAACCACCGTCAACAGGGATGATCGCACCACTGATGTAATCACTTGCAGGAGACGCAAGAAAAATCGTTATGCCCTTCATATCTTCAGGTTCGCCCCATCTCCCGGCGGGAATACGTGCAGAAATCTGCTGGCTTCGCACGGGATCATGGATCAGTGCTGTATTCATTTCAGTCGCCATATAGCCCGGAGCGATGGCATTGACATTGATCCCTCTCCCCAGCCAGTCATTGGAGAGTCCTTTCGTCAGCTGCGTTACACCGCCTTTTGCTGCACTGTATGCAGGTACGGTCTGTCCCCCAAACCAGGATAACATGGATGCGACATTGATGATTTTTCCACGGCCTTTCTCAAGCATCACTTTTCCAGCCAGCTGACACTGGATAAAGACAGCATGCAGATTTACATTCAGTACTTCGTCCCACTCTTCAATAGGAAAGACTTCTGCTGAATGTCTCCTCTGTATTCCTGCAGCTGTCACCAGGATATCCAGATCATTATCCAGCAGCTGAAGTGCTTCCTCAAAGGAAGAATATACTTCCTCACGATTTCGCAGATCTGCTCTGACCGAATGACACTTGTATCCTTTCTCCGCATACTCCTTCTGCACCGCATGGACTTTTTCAGATGATCCCATCAGCACAACTTCACAGCCAGCTTCCAGCAGCGCTTCCGCCATACTCTTACCCAGTCCTCTGCTCGCCCCTGTAACAATGGCTTTCTTTCCGCTGATGTCGAATAAATTTTCTACCATTTCCATCTCCTTGTTGTTCTTATTACTGTATTTTTTTCTCTGTCTGATTAGTCTAATTAAGTGCTCCCTTACACTCTGCTATTTGGTCTGGGTATTCAAAGCATCCATTTCACCGATGAACTCAGAAACACCGAAGAACACCGCTACAGCCGATAGCAGAATGGCACCATAGCAAAGCACTGAATTTTCTCCATCTCGCAGTATTGCTAAAAGGCCAGTCACAAGGGAAATGATGGCACAGCCGAAGGCAACCAGAGTCATGATGGCAAGATTCAGATGATCAAAAAATCCTCCATTATAGAGAATCTCTATGTCTTCTGCCATATAGGCAACAACCACCACCAGAATGACAGCAATGATCATGAAACTGATGGAGAATACACCTGATTTGGTTCTGGGATAAAGCGTGAGTTTCATGGAATTCACCTCCAGAATAACTTGGTTCTCTTTATGATTCCATTATAAACCTATCTGTGGAAACATACCAATAATCCTTCATCGCTTCTCACATGGGATCAGAACTCAACCTTCGAAAACTTTGAACCCGGTGAAAAAGAAGGATTAAGATTACATAATCATTGTTATGAAATCTTAATCCATTCTATCAGTTCTCCAGTTCCACGACCTCTTCCAGCAGCGCAAGGCCCTTTTCATGCACCTTCAATAGGATTTTCTCACTTTCCACCGTGTAGATTTCA
Organism: Proteiniclasticum sp. C24MP; assembly: GCF_043951855.1. NCBI lineage: Bacteria > Bacillati > Bacillota > Clostridia > Eubacteriales > Clostridiaceae > Proteiniclasticum > Proteiniclasticum sp. C24MP. The sequence goes on along the minus strand of NZ_JBINJW010000021.1, from coordinate 46,929 downwards.
TCCGTATAGGCGTCTCGGATAATTGCCTGCTCGTTAAATGCGTCACTGACCTTTACCGTCACCTCTCCAGGTACTCCTTCATAGATCACCACCGTATTTTCCAGTCCGTTCTGGTCATATTTTCGCATATATACGTAAGGCTCTTCACTTAATCTTGTATGTTCTCCTGCACCCACTGCAAGATTTCTGTTTCGGAAAGAACCGAGCTTTCTGAAATGAGTGAGCACCTCTTCGTCGATCTCTTCCCAGTTCATGGGTGATCTGGTTCCCTGGGTGGCATCGGATCCACCGTCTCCCATCGGTCTTGCGGTCTCATCTCCATAGAAGATCTTCACCGCACCGGGCAGAAGCAGAAGATAGGTCCCTCCTTCTTCGAGACGGTCTCTTGGATAGAGCGTTGTGTCATGCTGAGATATATAGCTTAAGACATTGAACTCCTCATCGCTGTTTAGCGCTTCGGCGTAGTTTGCAAAGATATTATCCTTGTTTCTTCCCCTGAACACTGGTCCGTCTTTCTTCAGTCCCTGGAAAGTGAAGTTGATGAGTGCGTCGAATCCGTTGTCGAAGTAGTAGTCCTTCAGCACGCCATGCCCCCATACCTCTCCCATCATGAAGAAGTCGTCGGTGAATTTCGCAGCTGGCTTGTCCGGATTATTCTCTCTGTAAGTCTTCAGCGCCAGACTGGCAGATGCTTCCAGCTCCGCCCATCTTTCCACTTCCACATGCTTTGCCGTATCGATCCGGAACCCGTCGATCCCGAACTCTTCCACCCATGCACTGAGCCAGCTGATGATGTATTCATAGGGTGCAAGGGAAAGGTCCTGCCTGAGATCTCTTGCACTGGGGAGAATCCAGGGGTCATAGTTTTCATCCTCACTCATCCACTTTCTTTCCAGAATCGGCGGCAGTCCGATATCCTCCGTCACATCGGTCCTGATATCTGGAAGCCCCGCAAGGGAAAGATCGATTTCCGTGGCACCGGGCTTCTCATAGCCGGGAAGATCGCTTCGCACCCAGTCCCCCCAGTAGTTCTCCCAGGCTTCTTCGCTTTCGTAGTCCACATGATCCGTGTAGGAGAAGAAGTCGTCTCCCTCCTCCACGATGAAGTCTTCCGGCAGATCCACATTCCCGTAACCATATTCCAGCATATCCTGAAGATTCGGGTATCCCACGTGGTTCATGACCACGTCCATGATGATGCGGATGCCCTTTTCATGGGCGGTATCCACAAAGGTCCGAAACTCTTCCACGGTACCCATATTGCGGTCCATCATGGTCCAGTCCAGGGCATAGTAGCCGTGGAAGCCGTAGTGTGCGAAATCCCCCTCCCGGCCTCCGCCGATGTAACCATGGATCTGTTCATAGGGCGCCGTGATCCAGATAGCATTGATGCCAAGGTCTGTAAAATAACCATCCTCAAGCTTTTCCGTCATGCCTTTGATGTCTCCGCCGTTGAAGGTGCCTATGCTCTTTCCCAGACTGTCCACAGTCTCTCTTCCATAGGCGTTGTTGTTCTCCTCGTCACCATCAAAGAACCGGTCTGTCATGGCAAAATACACGGTGGCATTTTCATAGGAAAAGGCTCCTTCCGTGGAAGTTCTGTACTGCGTTTCCTTACTGCTGCAGCCCATGACCGTCAAGGTCATCACTGCTAGCATCAGGGTGATCCAGATTCTCTTCTTCATACGCTTCTCTCCTCTTTCTCACGACTCAATCCGCTGTCCACTTCCATGGCCAGGAAAGAGAGTCCTTTCAGGTTGATTCTTCCGTCAAGAACCACCTTTTCTCCTGTATAGAGATTTCTCCCTTCTATCTTTTCTGGCAGATCGATTTCTCTCAGACGATTGTCCAGATTGAAAAAAGCAAGGATTCTTTTCCCCTCATGATTTCTGCTGAAGGAAAAGACTTTGCCCGAAACCATCTCCACCTGGAAATCACCCTCGGACAGCACATCATTCTCTTTTCTCATCCTCACCGTATCCTTGAAGAAACGGAAAAGTTCCTGATCCCAGTCCGCTCTATCCCAGCTCATGGTTCTTCTGCAAAGCGGGTCCATTCCGCCGCTTATTCCGATTTCATCTCCGTAGTAGACATAAGGTACGCCCTTATAGAGAAACTGGAAGGCTGTAGCAAGCATCAGCTTCTTCTTTGAGCCTCTCGTCTCCGTGAGAAACCTCGGTGTGTCATGACTGCCCAGAAGATTCAGCATCTGATGGGTGATCTCTTCTCTGTAGATGGTCTGATTATGGATGAGCACCTGGAAGAACTCTTCCAGGCTCAGTTCACCTCTGGCGAAGGTATCGATCATGGCATGCCGGAAAGGATAGTTCATGATGCAGTCCAGCTCGTTTCCTTCCAGGAAGTCCTCTGCCTCATGCATGATTTCCCCTATGATCACCGCATCCCTCTTCGTTTCCTTCACGACCTTTCTGAGATCCTTCAGAAAGCTGTGGCTGAGTTCATCGCACACATCCAGTCTGTATCCGTCGATACCGGTTTCCTCGATCCAGTATCTTGCCACATCAAGAAGGTACTGCCGTGCTGCCAGGTTCTTGAGATTGAGTTTGGGCATATAGGCGATATAGTTGGCAAAGGTGTAGTAGTTGACCTTTTCCTTGGATACCGGGAAGCTATCCAGATGATACCAGTCCTTGTATCTGGACTCCTCCTGATGTTTCAGTACATCCTCAAAAGCGAAGAAGTCATGTCCCGTATGGTTGAACACCGCATCAAACACCACGCGGATCCCCGCTTCATGGCATTTCGCCACAAGCTCTCTGGTCTCTTCCAGCGTACCGAAGCTGGGGTCGATCTTGTAGTAGTCTCTGGTGTTGTATTTGTGGTTGGAGGTGGACTCGAAAAGAGGCGTGAAGTAGAGCAGCGTGATGCCTAGCTCCGAAAGATAAGGGATCTTCTCGGTGATGCCCTTGATGTTCCCTCCGAAATGACTTCTGGTGGTGGGTGTATCTCCCCAATGGGAAAGCTTCTTCTCATTCAGAATGACTTCCGCATGTTCCGAACGGTGGAATCTGTCCGGAAAGATCTGGTAGCAGACGGACTTCTTCAGCCAGTCCTCTCCCTCATAGACATCCTCCTCCGCAATGTAGGGAAATGCATAGTGACGAAGGACTCTGGGCCTTTTTTCCCAGGCGCCTCTTTCATCCATATACCAGACTTTTCCCTCATGGTCTCTCAGGATAAAATAGTACGCATAGCGGTTCCTTTCTAGATCGATGACGGCATCATAATAATCGAAATGCATATCCTTGTAGGATTTCTTCATGGTCTTGATCTTAAAGATGTTCTTTGTGAGATACCGGTCTCTGTAATAGACCTTGATCTCATTAAAATCATCTCTTGCTGTACGAAGCCTCACATAAAGGTGATCCTTGTCCTTGGCATAGGCATAGGGAATGGTGGTCTGATGATGAAGTGCATGTATATTGATCATGTTGCTCTCTCCTCCTCAAGGATGCTTTCCATACGGTTAAAGCATCTTTCTGTCAAAAAAGGTGTCATAGTAAAAAATACTATAACACCTTATGGTCTTTCTACTCTCCCTCAGTGGACTGTCTTTTCACGATGTCGTAGGGAATGATGAGTTTTCTTCCTTTCACTCCATCATTGATGGCTTTCACCAGAAGATCTACAGAGTAGTATCCCAGATCAAAGGAATTGATCTCCACACTGGTCAAAGGAATGTCGGAGTATCGGGAAAGAATACTGTTGTTAAAGCTGGCAATGGCCATATCTTTAGGAATGGATATACCGGCACCTTTGAATACCTTTGTGGCACCAAAGGCGATGAGATCATCTGTGATGATGATGGCGTCCGGCATGGGATCCAGATTCAGAATGGCCACACCATAGGTGTATCCGGTTTCCTCATCGAATTTCCCCGTGAACAGAAGCCTTTCATCATAGGGCAGATTACTCTCCATAAGGGCTTTCTTGTAGCCTTCTATTCTTTTCATGGTCACCATCTGATTGTCCTCACCGGCGATGAGCGCAATGCGCTTGCGCCCGATCATGCTGAGGTAGGTGGTGATCTCATAAGCTGCCATATAGTTGTCGTTGTCCACATGATTGACCTTATCCTTGTTGTCATAGGGAGAACCTATGAGGGAAAAAGGAAAATCGATGCCGGACAGGTATTCCTGGGTCTCGTCATCCACCTTGGAGCTCATGAGGATGATGCCATCCACCTTGGAGCTTCTGATGAAGGTCTTGACGATTTCAAGCTCGCTTTTCGATTCCGTGCTGCTGGAGAGCAGCACATCATAGGAAGCGGCTGCCGCCCCTTTCAAGATCCCTCTAAGGGCTTCCGGGAAGAAAGGATTAAGGAGAAGATCTTCCGACCTTGAAGGCAGAATCACGCCCACTGTTCCTGTTTTACGAGATGCCAGAGAACGGGCGATGGCATTGGGATAATACCCCAGCTCGTCCATGATCTTAAGCACTCTTACCCTTGTCTCTTCACTGATTTTAGGGTTGTTGGATATCACCCTGGATACAGTGGATGGGGATACTTTCGCCTTCAGGGCTACGTCTTTCACTGTTGTCTGATTCGATTTTCTCAAGGCTTTGCGCTCCTTCCTGTTCTGCGTCTATTAGTTGATTCTCATACCGGTTTCCGTATCGAAGAAGTGCAGTGAACCCTGATCGATGCCGAACTTGCTCTTGGTGTTCTCCTGGAAGTCCAGATGTCCTGGTACGGAAATGATGATTTCCTGTCCGGACTGAAGCTTTGTGTACAGAATCTTTTCCTTACCGAGCATTTCCATGACGTCGATATCCACTTCCACATTCTCGTCTGAAGCTTCAGTGAGGAATCTCTCGGAACGGATCCCTAATGATACCTTCTTTCCTTCAAAGGCTTCCACCGCTTTTCTGTCCGCTTCGGAAGGGGAAGCTTTGATGAGACCATCTGTGGATACAAAGGATCCGTTTCTGATTTCTCCTTCGAAGATATTCATGGTAGGAGAGCCGATGAATCTGGCCACGAAAAGATTTGCGGGCTGATTGTAGAATTCATCCGGTTTTCCTGCCTGCTGGATTTCCCCCTGATCCATGAGCACGATCTTTGTAGCCATGGTCATGGCTTCCGTCTGGTCATGAGTGACGTAGATGGATGTGGTGCCCAGCTGTTTGTGGAGTCTTACCAGCTCCACTCTCATATGCTCACGAAGCTTGGCATCCAGGTTGGACAAAGGCTCATCCATGAGGAAGACCTTGGGTCTTCTGACCATGGCACGGCCAAGAGCAACTCTCTGACGCTGTCCGCCGGAGATATCTGAAGGCTTGGAGTGTAGATAGTTTGTGATCTGCAGCAGCTCTGCTGCCTCACGCACGGCTTTATCAATAACGCTCTTTCTTTCCTTTCTCATGGTCAGAGAAAACGCCATATTATCATAAACGGTCATATGAGGATACAGTGCATAGCTCTGGAATACCATGGCGATGTCACGATCCTTGGAAGGAACCTTGTTCATTCTCTTGTCGTTGAAAAGAAGATCTCCTTCCGTAATGGAATTAAGCCCCGCGATCATTCTTAAAAGCGTGGTCTTTCCACAGCCTGAAGGTCCGAGTATGACGCAGAAGTCCTTTTCTTCAATCTCCAGATTGATGTTTCTCAGTGTGAACTCTTCCCGACCCTCATATTTTTTACCTATATTCTGTAATGTTACTTTCATTCGTTTATACCTCCTATTCTTTTTATCAGCCCTTCACGGAGCCCTGTGCCAGTCCTGAAATCAGCTGCTTCTGAAGCGCTGCGAACAGGATGACTATAGGAATCGCGATGAGCAGTCCACCCGCCGCAAAGGCAGGCTGATTGAGGGTTTCCCTGTTGTTGATCAGGGTGTAGAGTCCTGCTGCCAGGGTATACGACTCAGGATTTGTGAGCAGCACCTTTGGAAGCAGATAATCCATAAATGGTCCGATGAAGGACCAGAGTGCGATGATGGCAAGCATCGGTCTTATGATGGGCATGATAATCAGTCTATAGACTTTCATATTGGAGCATCCATCGATTCTTGCCGCATCATCCAGCTCTGTTGATATGGAATCCATGTAACCCTTCAGAATAAAGGTATTGGAAGCAATACCGCCTCCCGCGTAAATCAGAATCAGCATCATCTGTCTGGAAAACGGCGGGATTACAGAGGAAATGATGGAATGAATCGTGTAATATGCTGTGATTCCTGCGAAAGCAGGAATAGTCTGAATCAGCATGATGGCCATAAGGCTCGCCTTACGACCCTTGAAGCGGAATCGTGAATAGGCATACCCGGTAAAGGAGACGATGAGGATGGTCAGAATCGCTGTGGCCACAGCGATGACTATGGTATTCACCACCCATTTCAGATAAAGTGTTTCCTTGAATAAATGTTCAAAGTGCTTCAGGGAAAACTCGAACTCCTTGTTCAGAATAAGATAATTCGCCTGGGTCCCGTTGAATGCGGAGATGACCATCTGAACCAGAGGCCAGATGATGACAAATGCCCAGAAGGCCAGAATGAGGTAGGTCAGTCCCAGAAGAATCATTCCTCCTGTCGTCAGAGGCTGTCTGTCGGAAAGATAAAGTTCCTTTTTCTTTTTTCCAAATAAACTCATTATAATCTTTCCTCCTTGAACGCCTTTGAATTTCTATAGCCGAAGAACGCGAACATCATCAGTCCTAGTGAGATGACGATGGTGATGGCGGCTCCTATGGCCTGATACTGATTTTCCGTTGTCAGTTTGAAAATATAGGAAATCAGAATATCCGTGGACCCTGCAAGGTTACCGTATTTCTCGGGATTGAAGGGTCCTCCTCCATTGAACAGATAGATGATGGAGAAGTTGTTGAAGTTGAATGTATACTGGTTCACCAGGAGCGGTGCTGTCTGGAAAAGAACCAGCGGCAGCGTGATTTTTCTGATTTTCTGCCAGCTGTTGGCCCCATCGATGTCCGCCGCTTCATAGAGATCTTCAGGAATCGCCTGAAGCACACCGGTGGACAGAAGGAACACATAGGAGCTTCCCAGCCACCCCTGCAGCATCACAAGGATCATACGCGTCAGGTTGGTGTTGTTTTTGAAATCCAGTGTAAGTCCTGTGAGATCATTTGCTATGGTCGTCAGTGCCCCTGTCTTGGAGAACATGATACTGAAGAACATGATGGTGATGAAGGCCGGCACCGCCCAGGGAAGAAGATAGATCATCCGGAAGATTCCTTTTCCCTTTACTCTAGGATTATTCACAAGAAGCGCCAGGCCGAATCCGATGAAGATGGCCAGGGTCGTTGCTGTGAGTGTCCAGATGATGGTCCATCCCAGGATTTTCCAGAAGACGGAACCTGCAAGACCTGTTCCTGTTGCGATGAGCATGTAGTTTTCAAGGCCCACCCAGGAGAACTTGGACTGGTGTCTCGGATCCATGCCCGTAAAGGACAATAGAATCGCGGTGAATATGGGTACCAGTACAATGAACATGATGATGAGAAGGGCCGGCATGGATACCAGAATAGGGAAACCCTCTTCTTCGATATGACTCTTGGTTTCAAACCAGTTGAAGGAACGTGTCCCCTTTATGATTCCTTTCTCCGTGCTTTTCACATCATTGAAACTGGTGAAATAGATGGCAAAGGCGATGAGCAGAAACATGATGGCGATGATGCCCTCGATGAGGAATATGAGGGATTTATCCACTCTCTTTCCTCCTTCAGCAAGGGAAATGAGTCCCGCTACCCCTTCTCCCTGATAATTTCCGTATCCGAGCGCATAAGGGATGGCGATGAAGTAGATAAAGAGTGCACCAAGACCGAATAGCAGTGCTTTCATGTACTGCCTGTTCAGAAGCTGTCCTAGCCCTGGCAGAAGAAAAGTGGTATGTGCGATGACGGGTGATGTCTTTTCCACTTCCACCGGTACGGATCTTCTGATGTCAGCGATATCCGCATCCAGGATTCTTCTGGTCACCTTGATGTAGTTCTTCAGCTCAAAGGTTTTGCTTTTGATGAGTTCTTTCTTGTTTTTCACTGGATCTTCAAAGGACTTGATCGTGGTCAGATGCTTGAAGTCCTTTTTAATCTGGGAAATACCGTTCTTCAGTGCCTTGTCTGAAATGAGACCCTGCTTCTTCTTGTCACGGAGCTCCTTGGTACGCTCATCCAGCAGCTTCTTCTGCTTTTCTCTGAACGAAGTGATTTCCGCTTTGATGGCGCTGTGATCTCCCGATGCATCCAGATGCTTCGCTTCGGAAAGCTCTGTTTCCAGCGCTGCGATCTCCTCGATGTTCTTTGGAAGCACCCTCAGATGAGCTTTTGCTCTTTTATACAGAAATTCCGCATCATAGGAAAGTTCGGTATAATCCTCATAAAACCCCGCTTCCAGCTCGCTTTCCCTGATCTTGACCGTAAGATCACGAACCACATCCGAAAGGTCTTCAGGAACAGTTTTTCTGAACTTTTCCACTTCCTCTTTCTGCTTTGAAAGAAATGTCTTCTCCGCATCCTTGAAGGCTTTCAGCTCCACGTTGTAAGGATGCTGATCTTTCTTTATTTTCAGCTCTTTGAGTCGAGCTGCGAGATTTTTCTTTTCAGAAGCATCCATCTCACTGATTTTTTCTTCCAGCTCTGCATATTCCTTGAGATAAAGATTCTTTCTTTCATATTCTCTGCCGATGTAATCGACGAGAATTCTCTTGTATTTCGCCAAAATTTCTTCCCACCTTTACTTTTTTCTTACGTTTTCCATATCCCCTGATAGGGATAATACTGCTCCTATGAGAAGGAGATATGCTGCAACAATAAGATAATAGAATACAGAACCGAAATTCAGTTCAAAAACGGTATAGGCCAGTCCTCCTGCTAGAAGCACAGTCCATACGAAAATGAAAATTCCGCTTAGTCTCAGTTTCACATACGTATAATAAGAGAATACGGCAAATCCCATGGGAATTGCAATCTTGAAAAAGTATCTGAAAAGCTCTGCCACCACATAGTCATCAAAAACCGGCGTATATCCGGACGGCAGATCCCCTGAAGACATCGCCCTCGCAACCCAGTTTTCAAACATCAGCGGGTCCTTGACTCTCATGAACACTTCCAGAGAACTGAATAAAATAATCAGAAAGGAGGCTGCCATGATCAGATAAAGTTTTTTAGTTGAGAGTTTCGCATTTCCAAACATCTAGTAATCCTTTCTCATAAACCTTCTCTTCCGCTTTTCCTGTCACATGAAAAGAAGTTCCATATATATCCTATTGTCATTATTGTAAGAAAAGAGAGGCTAAAATAGCCTCTCTTCTGATTCAAGTCAAATTCTAGTAGTTCAGCATCATGGCATCGAATGCTGCCTTGATTGCATTGTATGCAGCTTCTGCATCAGCAGGCTGTACTGACGCCCATGATAGTACTGAATTTTCCCATGTACTCCAGACCTGTCCCCATTCTGTGAAGAGTGGTCTAGCTGGTGCATCTGCATAAGAAGCAAGTACGTTTTCTACGATGATCTTGTCCGCATCGCTCATGTCTCCATTCAGGTAAACATCAGCAGGTACGTTTTCCATGATCTTTCCTGTGTACTTGAAGAAATCAAGTGCATAGTCTGTGTTCATCAGTTCAGCGATGAATGCTTCAGCAAGAGCCATCTTTTCATCGTCGCCTTCATTTCTTGAGTTCACAACCAGTCCCCATCCACCTTTCCAGTGGTTCAGTGGCTTGCCTGCTACTGTAACGGATCCGATTGGTAATACTTCCAGGTCTGCTCCATCAGAAGCAAGTCCGCTCATCTTACCTGAATCCCATGGTCCTTCCACTCTCATGACAGCTGTTCCACCAGTGGTGAATTCTGTGTCCATATGACCCCATGCTGCTGAGCTGTCCCACATGTCGTTTCCAGCTTCCTGTACACCCTTGTAGTAGTTGTACATTGCTTCGATGGTTGCCTGCTTTTCTGGTTCAAGATCTGCCCAATCCTTGGTCATGTCTGAGAACAGCGCTCCGCTGTCATCCATGCCGAGAAGTTCGATTCCTGATGAATTTGTCACTGCAACGCCATACCATGCATTCCATACTGGAATCAGTACGTCGGATACCTTCACATCATTCAGTTCTACTGTCTTTGTAAGATCGATTCCAGCTGTTTCAGCATTTGCCTTGTTGGCGTAGATGATCAGTGTTTCGATGTTCATCGGGAATGCAAGGTAATCTCCATCGATGTTGAAGTTTCCACCTAGACCTGCGTCATAGTTGTCAAATCCTCCAACCTTGTCTGCGATTGCCATTGCATCGATTGGTGCAAGTGCTTCATTTTCGTTCAGCCCGTAGATTCTATCTGCTGGGATTGAGAACACGTCAGCGACGTCTTCATTGGTAGCATCTGTATTATCTATTACATCAAGCATATCCATCGCTCCGGATGTGATCAGCTCAACTTCAGCATCTGGGTTCACAGCGACGAATCTTTCGACTGCAGCTTCATAATAGGGTAGCCATCCTTCTTCTGCCTGAACTGTGATAGAACCTGTCAAGCCACCTTCTGCTGGCTCTTCTTCTGGTTCTTCTTCACCTTCAGCTGGTGTTTCTGCTGGTGTTTCTCCAGGAGTTTCTGGTGTTTCATCCTTTGTTCCACATGCAGCTACTGAAAGTGTCAGCATTAGAGCAAGTACAAGACTAGTGATTTTCTTCATTTTTTATCCTCCTAATACATTTGTATTTTTTTATGTATTGAATCAAACGCGTAACCGTTTACTTCTCAGTCAAAGAACAAGGGCAATTCCCGTAGCACAGCCTGCCAGAATGGACCAGGCAGTCCGCCTTCGGTGCATACGCTTGCACAAAAACTAAAATGAAAACGCTTTACTATTTGATTATACAGCTAATTCTGGTAAAAATCCAGTGAAAAAGAGAAAAAAGAGGATATTTCAGCGATTTTTCAATGCTAGCGTTTGCACTATCTTGACACAATCGCTGAAACCCTTGATTCCCAGCAGTTTCACACTGCTGTGTTTTTCTACTCATTCTGTGATTTTTTACACTGCCATGGATTCCTCATCTTCTTCTGTGATACTTGGAATGTTCCAGATCTCATTGGCATATTCCACGATGGTACGGTCTGAAGAGAACTTTCCTGCAGATGCCATGTTGATGAATCCCTTCCTATAGAACTCCAGCTGATTCTTGAAGTCCTCATTGACTCTTTCCTGCGCCTGTACATAGGCATCAAAGTCTCTGATGATGAAGTAGTTGTCCGGATCATGCCAGGATGCACCCTTTATGAGCGAATCATGCAGCTCCTTGAAGTTTTCTTCTGGTGCAAGGTCCAGTGTTCCATCGATCAGCGTATTGACGATGGATTTCAGCATAGGGTTCTTCTCCAGTTCAGACTTCGGATCGTAGGTAGCTTTCAGCGCCTCGATTTCCTCCACGGTGAGTCCGAAGATGTAGTTGTTCGAAAGCCCCGCTTCTTCCACGATTTCCACATTGGCGCCGTCGAAGGTTCCGATGGTAGGTGCTCCGTTTAGCATGAACTTCATGTTCCCTGTTCCGGAAGCCTCCTTCCCTGCTGTGGAGATCTGCTCGGAAATGTCTGCAGCCGGGAAAAGCTTCTGCGCATAGGATACGCCGTAGTTTTCCACAAAGACCACCTTGATCTTTCCATTGATGTCCGCATCGTTATTCACAACTTCTGCGATTTCGTTGATGAACTTGATGATGGCCTTGGCTCTTGCATATCCCGGAGCGGCTTTCGCACCGAAAATGAAGGTTCTAGGCTCCATGTCGAAGTCCTTCTCTGTTTTCAGTCTGTTGTAGAGATACAGAATATGGAATGCATTTAAAAGCTGTCTCTTGTACTCATGAAGTCTCTTGATCTGGATGTCGAAGATGGAATTCTCATCAATCTCGATGCCTTCCCTGGCCATGATGTATTCCTTCAGCTCCATCTTCTTCGCTTTCTTGATTCTCATGAACCGCTCGATGACGGTATCATCCTCTGCAAACTTCTTCAGCTTATCAAGCTCACTAAGTTCTGTGATCCATCCGTCATGTCCCAGAAGCTCGGTGATGAACGCGGAAAGTTCCGGATTGGATTCCAGCAGCCATCTTCTCTGGGTGATTCCGTTGGTCTTGTTGTTGAATCTCTCCGGGAAAAGATTATACCAGCCAGAAAGCTCCGTCTCCTTCAGGATGTTTGTATGAAGCTGCGCCACACCATTTACGGAATGGGTTCCGTAAATGGAAAGCCATGCCATCTTGATGTTTCCTTCGGATATGATCTCAAATTCACTGATTTCCTTCGCTGTGAGTCCTTTGTTTTCCAGTTCTCTGGTCAGCATGTTGTCGATCTTCACGATAATGGCATACACTTCCGGAAGAATCTTCTTGTAGAGCTTCACAGACCACTGTTCCAGCGCTTCCTTCAGGATGGTGTGGTTGGTGTAGGCGAACGTATCCACTGCGATGTCGAAGGCATTCTTGAAGGATACGCCCTCTTTTCCGAGAAGTCTTATGAGCTCCGGAATGGCCACTGCAGGATGCGTGTCATTGAGCTGCACTGCATGAAGTCTGCTGAAGTCGGAAAAGTCCTTGTGACTCTCCTTGTACTTTCTGATCAGGTCCTGCAGGGAAGCGGAAACGAAAAAGTACTGCTGCTTCAGTCTCAGGATCTTTCCTGATTCCATGGAATCATTGGGATAAAGAACCTTGGAGATGTTCTCCGCATCGTTCTTCTCCTTTACTGCCTTGTCATACATCTGATTGTTGAAGGCGGTGAAATTGAATTCCGTGATGGCTTCTGACTGCCATAATCTCAGGGTGTTGATGGTCTCTCCAGAGAATCCCACCACCGGTGTATCATAAGGAACCGCGTACACGCTCTGATCCTTGAACTCCACAACGACCTTCTTGTCCTGACGTCTGATGGACCAGCTGTCCCCATGGTCAAGCCATTTGTCGCCTTCCTCCACCTGATAGCCTTCCACGAACTTCTGCTCGAAGATTCCATAGTTGTATCGGATTCCATATCCGGTGAGGGAGTAGTTCAGGCTTGCTCCGGAATCCAGGAAACATGCTGCAAGTCTTCCAAGACCGCCGTTTCCGAGTCCAGCGTCGCTTTCCGCTTCTTCCAGCGCATTGTAGTCCATGCCCATGGAGGAAAGCATTTCCTTCACTTCACTCATATATCCCAGGTTGATCAGGTTATTGGAAAGCGCACGTCCCATGAGAAATTCAGCGGACAGATAATATGCCTTCTTCTTTCCCTCGAATTTTTCTTCGGAAGTCTGCCATTTCAGCAGGATGTCTTCCATCAGTGCTTTCGAGAAGACTGTATACTTCTCCTTGGTGTTCAGGTTCTTCAGGTCTCTACCGTAGGTAGTAAGGGCATATCCCTTCATTCTCATCGTCATCAATTCTTTATTCATTCTATTATCTCCCGTACATTCTAGTCAGTTTTGCTATTTTATCTGCCAGTTTATCTGTAAGTTCATTTCCCTTCATTCTCCAGGTCCAGTTGTTGCCCAGAGTGGATGGGATGTTCATTCGTGCTTCATTGCCCAGTCCCAGGAAGTCCTGCATGGGTATGATGCAAAGATCCGCAACAGAGCCGTAGGCTCCTCTTATGAATCCCCAGTTGATTCCTTCTTCATAGCTCAGCTTGAGGTATTTCCCCGCATGGATCATATCCTCGCTTTTCACGGTCCTCACCCAGCCCATGATGGTTTCATTGTCATGGGTACCGGTGTACACCACGGCATTTCTCTCATAGGTATGAGGAAGGTAGTCGGATTCCTCTCTCGGGTCAAAGGCGAACTGAAGCACTTTCATGCCAGGGTATCCGGTCTCCTTGATCAGTTCATGGACTTCTTCCGTAAGAAAGCCCAGGTCTTCCGCAATGATGTCCAGGTCGCCCAGTTCTTCTCTGATCTTCCTGAAGAGCTTCATGTTGGGTCCTTTGATCCACTGTCCATGGACCGCATTTTCAGACCCGTTCTTGATTTCCCAGTAGGCTTCGAAGCCTCTGAAGTGATCGATTCTGACCACATCATAGATGTCGAAACTGGAACGGATTCTTTCAATCCACCATCTGTATCCATCCTCCTCCATGGCTTCCCAGTTGTAGATGGGATTGCCCCAGAGCTGACCTGTATCGGAGAACGCATCCGGAGGACATCCGGCTACGGTGATGGGTTCGAAGTGTTCGTTCACTTTGAACAGACTGCTGTTTCCCCATACATCCGAACTGTCTTCCGCCACATAGATGGGAATGTCGCCGATGATTCTGATGTTCTTGTCATTGGCGTAGTTCTTCAGCTTCTTCCACTGTTTGAAGAAATAGTACTGGATGAACACATGAAAATACATTTCCTTTTCATGATTCTTTTCAAATTCCAGAACCGCACCGGAATGAATATCCTTGTAGTTCGCGGGCCATCTGAGCCAGGAAACTCCCTTGTGGTCTGCTTTGATGGCCATGAAAAGCGCATAGTCTCTCAGCCACCTTTTCTCTTCTTCATAAAAAGCCTTCAGCTCAGAACCCATGGTTCTGTATGCTCTTTTGTAGGCACGCCTTAAAAGCTCCATCTTGTTCCTGTAGAGAATGCCGTAGTCCACTTTTTCAGGATCCTCTCCCAGTGGAAGATTCTCCAGCTCCTCTCGTTCAATGAATCCCTGACTGAGCAGCTCATCCAGATCGATGAAGTAGGGATTTCCCGCAAAAGCGGAAAAGTTCTGGTAGGGTGAATCTCCGTAGCCTGTGATCCCCAGAGGAAGAATCTGCCATTCTCTCTGGTTGGCTCTGTCAAGGAAATCCACGAATTCATAGGCACCCTTCCCGAAATCCCCTATTCCATAGGGACCTGGAAGGCTTGAAATGTGCATCAGTATTCCACTTGATCTTTTTTTCATATAGAGCGGCATGAATCAGTTTCTGATTCTATACCTGCACCTCCTTCGTTATACTGTTCTCGTCCCCGTCCATCAGGGTGAAGATCACCTTCTCAATGTTCGGATTGTCATTGGTGACTCTGATCTGGATTTCACCGTCCTCCTCTCTTCTCGCATGGAACTCGGTTTTGTAGACCTTTCCGTCTTCAAAGCCGTAGCTGGTTCCATCGTCGTCATAGAGGGTGTAGACAGCTTCCGTTTCCACGTATCCGATGATGTTCATGCTCTTCATGGAAAGATCCTTGACGCTTCTACCCGGAGCGATATACGGCATCATTCTGTTTCGCCTCAGGAAGAACTTCAGATCGTCCAGTCCATACGGAAGATACGTGACCCCCGCTTTCGCCGTCCACATCTTCACATCCTCCTCTTTGAAGGAAACCAGGACCATGTCTTCCGGAAGATAGACATATCTTCCTCTGGCATTGGATTTCACCACCGGCGCAATCATCAGCTCTTCTCCCAGAAGCAGCTGATCTTCCGCCTGCAGAGCTTCCTCTCCGAAAAACTCGAAGGAGAGTGGCGTAAACATCATGGAACCGTCCTCATGGGACTTCAGCATTTCTGAGTACAGATAAGGAAGGATGCTGTATCTCGCCTTGATCAGCTGCCTGTTGTAATCCGTGACCTTCTCACCAAAAGCGTAAGGTTCCTGGAAGGCGCATCCGATGGCCGAATGATTTCGTAATAACGGTGTGAAGATGGAAAACTGCATCCATCGCGTCAGAAGCTCTCCGCTGGCGTTTCCGCCGAAGCCTCCGGTATCGGCGCCCACATAGTAGAATCCGGACATGTTGAGGGCAGGCAGCATCTTCACGTTCAGGTCCAGATGACTCCACCAGGAGCTGTTGTCCCCGGTCCAGATTCCGCTGTATCTGTGCATGCCGATGGAAGAAGCCCTTGAAATGAGCACATGTCTCTTCCCCAGATGCTTTCTCAGACCCTCTGAAGCGGATACAGTCATATTGAATCCGTAGAGGTTATGGACCTCTTCGTTGGTATATCTCTTTCCGTCAATTTCATGATAGAACCTTCTGTAGTATTCGTCTTTGTTTCCGATGTTCTGGAACTTGTCTCGGAGGGAAAAGAACGGCATGACGCCGAGGTTCTCGCCTTTGGCCGCTATGGCTGCTTCGATGCCTTCGGAAAGGGAGGTCTCATCATAGAAGATGGCAGGTTCGTTCATGTCGTTCCATACCCCTTCAATGCCAAGGTCTGTGAGAAACCGGTACTTGTCTCCGAACCAGGCTCTGGTGGATTCCTTGAGAAAATCAGGAAAGTGGACCTTGCCAGGCCACACGGCTGCCACATAGGGCTTACCGCTCTCATCTTTCACGAAATGATCTCCCGCGATGCCTTCATCGTAGACATCATACCCCTCTTCCATCTTGACGCCTGCGTCGATGATGGGAATGAGGCGCACGCCATCCGCTTTGAGATCTCTGACCAGCGTTTCGAAATTCGGGAATCTGTCCTCTGATAAGGAGAAGTCCTTGAAGTCCTCCATGTAGTCCAGGTCCAGATAGATTCCATCCAGTGGGATATCCTCTTTTCTGAAGGTCTCATAGACCTCTCTGATGTCATTCTCCGTCTCATATCCCCATCTGGACTGGAAGAAACCTAACCCCCACTTGGGCGGCATATAAGGTTTTCCGATGATTTCATGGAAATTCACCACAATGTCCTTCAGAGAATCTCCTTCAATGATGTAGAGAGTGAAATCCTCTCCGTGGATATCGATGCCGAAAGCATCCATTTCCGTGAAACCCACATCATATCGGATTCTGGATGGAAAATCGATGAAGAAGCCTGTGGCCACATCATCATCCTCCAGAATGAAGAAGTTGTGGGCTCCATAAAGAGTCGTTTTATCCTCATGATGCAGCGGGTCATCTGTGCAGTAGGACTCGTATTGTCTTCCTCTTTTGTTGATGCCGCCCAGATTCGGACCCAGTCCGAATACACGGTCGTACTTTGTCAGTGCGAAGGATATGATTCCATGACCATCTCTCACTTCCACTTTGACAGGAAGCACATGGTCACCATAGGTTTTTTCTCCAAGGATGATTCCTGTGTCCACTGGTTCCCCGAAGGTGTATCCGGTGACATGTTCTGTAAGCTTGAATGCGCTCATTTGGACCTCCAGATTTATCTGTGCAACCGCTTGCACTAATTTCTTAACTCCATTATAGTACAAAAAATCCAAATGTAAAGGTTATTACCAATTTTTGTAAATATCGTAATCTTAACTTCTGATATCACCATGGAAGCTCCAACCGCTTACGGACTCCATTCAGGTGAATCCGTCCTCGAAAATTTCTCGCAGAAAAATACCTGGATCGGAATTTCATCCGATCCAGGTACAGATTCTAATATCTGATGCGCAAAGATCTCTGCGTGCACGAACTTGTTCTAAGCATGTCACGACTGGTTGTCCTTCAGGTCAAGGCTCTCCCAGCCCGAAATTCTCTCTTGAAATGATAAGGTCTGTGAGCATCTGTCCGATGCTTTCCATCTTCTTCAGGTTCAGATTCTCCAGGGTATCCTTCTCCGTTCCTTTCTGATTGTGATAGGCTTTCCCGATGCCCACCGACAGATGGGCATTGGTTCTGAAATTCAGAAGCTGCCTGGAGACGGTTTTGTAGATGGGGGTGGACACCCGCCAGTCATCCGGCGGCAGAAGCCCCTGATACCTGGTATAAGGCACTTTCATCTCTTTCAGGATGTTTTCCATGCGCAGCAGACTGCGGAAAGAGTCTTCCTTGTTGAGCTGTCCGAAGTAGGCCACCAGGTCCACCTCTCTGTCCCCCTTCAGCCCGGAACCCAGAAGTTCCAGATACATGTAGCCTCCGCCGGAGGAGACTTCCGCATGGCGCAGATAGTAGTCATTCCTGTTTTCGCCCAGAAGATCCGATTCCCGGTCCAGGAACAGAAAGAGGATGGATTTCTCATATCCCTCTTCCCCTTCCGTGATGGCTCGGGCTAATTCCAGGGCTGTGGCCAGCGCTGTGGTGCCTTCCACCGATGCGGTTCCATCGGAAAGTCTGACACCATCATATGGCACACCGATGATGAGGCTCTGGCCATGGTCCTCAATGCTCCTTCCTTCAGGAATGAGCCAGGACTCGATGATTCGGCCGTCCCTTTTCGGAATCTCTGGAACGGTGTATTCGACGATCACATCCACGGGACCTTCCAGAAGCTTCTCCTGAAGGGCACCGTAGGGCACCAGGGTGAGCTTGTAGGAAGAGTAGGTATTGCTTCTGGCCTCATGACCCTCCACGATGAGAAACTCCACGATATCTGTGGGGTCCATGAAGCCCGGCAGGTGGTCCATGCCCCGGATCACTTCATCCAGACCCGCATAGCTCACGGGAAAGAAGCTGCGATCCTCCATGCTGTAGTCTTCCCTTTCCCACTCCACGGCTCTGCCTTCCTTCACAACCTTTTTTCCCGGTCTGTCATAGTCCATGGGCACTTCCAGAACGGAAAAATCTTCATGGAGGCTGTACTCCTCCACATGCCCTTCCCCATCGGTCAGGGTGATCTTCGCCTCTTTCATGATCAGGGGTGTTCTGTGGGCCAGTGCAAAGTCCACATCCCGGTCCGGATTTTCATTGGGATAGGCATACTGGATGGGAAACTCCTGGGTCTGGAATCCGTAGCTTTCCATGGTGGAGATGATGTATTCTCCAGCCTCATGGCCTCCCTCTGAACCTGAGACTCTGCCCTCATACTTCTCATGGATGAGCTCCTCAAGATGTTCTCTGGCATTGTCCACATTGAAGTCCCCCACCGGCTTGTAGCTGGGCACAAGAAGAAGCACCAGAAGGACTGCAGCAGATGCACTCTTCAGTACGACGGGCTTCCAGTACTTCCTGATATTTTTCAGCTCCATGAAAAACACCTTCGGTGAAAGTATGAAATACGCCTTTCGCACATTGCTCACAAACCTTGAATTTCTTTTGCCAAATTCTATGCGAAGCCCTTCTCCCAGAAGGTTCAGCCCAAGCACTGCTAGGGTGAAGGTGAGCACCGGAAAGACCACCAGCCACCAGTTGTCCTGGAAACGCTCCAGCTGGGAGGTGAGCTTCAGAAGCATGGAGCCCCATTCCGGTTCGATGCTCATTTCATAACTTGCCCGAAAGGCCAGGGTCTTCACTTCTCTGATGGTACCCACGAAGATGCCAAGGACCGCCAGCTGGGCTACAAGAAAGATCCCCTGCCCTGTCTCCTTGAAAAATCCTGCAAGGGCTGTCGGAACCACATGGGGAAGGAGATTCTGACGAATGATTTACGGCCAGGTTTTTCCGATGGCGATCTGACCTTCGATGAAATCCTCCTCCATGATGCGCTTCACCGCATCCTCAATGATGCCCGCCACCCGAGACCAGCCCAGGACAGCAAGGATCACGGAATAGAGCAGAATGGATCTGTCGATCTGAAGATTCCGGAAGAAATTCATTCTGAAAATGAGAAAACTCAGAATCAGAATGGGCACCGCACTGAAGTAGGTGTTGAAAAAGAGAATGAGCTTCCTGAAGAAATTCTTTCCCATACCCGCAAGCATCCCTATGGGCATCCCCAGAAGGATTCTGAAAAGGGCGATATAGAAGCCAAGTCTCAAGGTGTTTCTCGTGCCGTAGACAAGCCTTGCAAAAATGTCTCTGCCCGCCACATCGGTGCCCATGAGATTATCCTCACTGGGCCAGATGGGATGCATGGTGAACTCGTCCTTCACTTCCCCTTCCACCATCACTTCCATATTTCGCGGCGGCTCTTCGAACATGGGGTCTTTGTCTGTAAAAAGCTCCGGAAACATGGCTGCCGCCATGAAAAACAGAAATAACAGGCTGCCGAGCAGCAATGGGTAATTGATCTTTTTCATAGAGCCCTCCTGGAAGCATATTTCATGTTCTGTCTTATCCTATAGAATAGTTTTCCACTATAATTTATAATATCACATATAGTATATCTCATTCATTCTCTGCCTGAAAGGTATTATCAGTTTTTCACAATCACTTTATCCGAACATCATCTCTCACGCTCTTTTTTTCACTGCAGAGAAATCCGATTCTGCTATTACAGTCAAAAATGTTATAATGAAATGAACTACATTCTGAGAGAACGAAAAATACAGACTCAGACTGAAAAAGGAGCACTGAAATGCAATTTCTTGAAATATTAAAAAGATCGAAAACCGTAGACTCACTGCCTTCGCTGAAGTCCATCTACAAGAAGGTGAACAGGAAAATCACTGCGGGAGAATACCCTGAAGAAGAACTCACCTTCATAGAGGAAGCGTTCAGAGAAGGCGTCACCCTCACCATAGAAGACGGCACAAAGGTCCAGCTTCTGAAGGACCTGATCTGCGCCGGACACTCCAGCCTGGAGAAGAAAGAGACTTACGCCTATCGCATCGATGAGAACAAGTACAGGTGCCTCACCTGTCATAGAACCCTGCGAAAGATCGAAGAAGTTTCAGAAAACATCCTCTTCCCGCTGGAATGGCCTGTTTCCGATGCGGAGTTTTTCAGAGACAACACCTACCCTTATACCTTCGCGAAAATCATAGCGGATGCCAGAGATATTTCCGAGCTGCCAAGCATTCCCGCTCTTCTGGAAGAGCTGAAGAAACTGGAACTTCTGGACGAATGCAACTTCGATCAGGAAAAGAAGGCTCTGGAAAACAGCTGGGCGGAAGGCATGGTCATCACCATAGGCGACGGCACGAAAGTGAAGCTCACCTTCGGAAAAAGATGTGTCCTTCATCGCTTCAACACGCCCCATATCCGTTATTCCTATCAGGTGGAAGACAATGGGTATCTCTGCGGAAACTGCCTGGAAAAGGGAGCAGAACATCCGGATATGATGGCGCTTCACCCGCAGGTGGAAGAAGAGCTTCTCTTTCCTCTGGACTGGACCCGTTCCGGCATCGACATCTGGCTGGAGAATGTGGAGCGAAGAATAGAAGCCATTTCAGAAGCAAAGAAACACTGATTCCGAAGAAGAATAAAAAAAATACTGCAGGAGAAGCTTAAAAAAAGCTGAAGCCTTTCCATCAAAGGATCGGCTTCAGCATTTTCTGTTCTGTGACAGATACGTCCTCCTCTCACAGAATTCTGGTGGGCGTGGCTGTGAGCATCGCTCTGCTCTATCTTCTCAAAAAGGAGCCTACCCCGGAAGAGGAAGACGAGATTTCAGAAATTCTGGAAATCATAGAATAGCATAGCAAAAAGCAGTATGTGGTTTTTTTGAAAAACCTCATACTGCTTTTTTCATGTCATGGATAGTTCAGTCCCCATCCTAGTTGGAGGAAGTGATTTCCGTCCAGATTCTGTCATAGACAGAAAGCACATCGGAAGGATCTCTGAAGATCTCCGTGTTTTCAAGCACTTCGTCTGATGGATAAGCGATGGGACTGTTTCTGATTTCTTCAGGGAGCATCTCCACCGCTTCCGTGATCGGTGTGGAGTATCCGATGTAGTCCACATTCTGGATGGCGATGTCAGGTCTGAGCATGAAGTTGATGAACTTCTCAGCCCCTTCCTTGTTGGCCACACTCTTTGGGATAACCATGGAGTCGAACCAGATGTTGGTTCCTTCTTCCGGAATGGCATAATCAAGGTTCGGATTCTCTTCGATCATGTACATGGCATCTCCTGACCATACAAGGCCCATGGCTGCATCTTCCGCAATAAGGGCATCCTTGATGTCATCTCCGAGGTAGGCATAGACGATGGGCTTCTGCTTGATCAGTTCATCTCTTGCCTCTTCCAGCTCCGCCACATCTCTGGTGTTCATGGAGTAGCCCAGTCTGAGAAGGGAAACCCCGATGGTGTCTCTCTGGCTGTTCAGCATAAGGATCTCATCCTTGTACTTCTCATCCCACAGAATATCCCAGGAAGTCACAGGTTCTGTGACTTCATTCTTGTTGTAGAGGATCCCGAAGGTTCCCCACATGTATGGTGCAGAGTATTCATCGTTGGGATCAAAGACAAGCCCCTGAAAATCAGGGTCGATCTTGTCTCTGTTTGGCACATTCTCCCAGTTGATGGGCACAATGAGCTCTTCCTTGATGGATCTTTCGATGGTGTAGTCAGAGATGAAGATGACATCATAGGAATTGCCACCCTGCTTCAGCTTGGTATAGATGTCCTCGTTGTTCGCATAGGTGTCATAGACCACTTCTATGCCGGTTTCTTCCTCAAACTGGTCCAGCACATCGAAATTGATGTAGTCACCGAAGTTATAGACGTTGATGGTTTCCTTTTCTTCTCCGCAGGCAGCCAGTGCCAGTGCGGAGACCCCGATGAGGGCAGCTGCAATGATTTTTCTGATGTTTTTCATTTTATCCTCCTGTTGTCCATGAATGACCATGGATGATACTGTTTCTTTTCTTATTATAAATCTCTTTCTTCCTCTTCCTCGTTTCTTCCGATCTTGTTGATGACCAGCAGAAGAAGGAAGAATCCGATGAGCATGAAGGTTGATAAAGCATTGATTACGGGGTTTATCCCTCTTCTCGCCATGGAGAAGATGAGAATGCTGAGGTTCTGAACCCCATGACCTGTGGTGAAGAAGCTGATGGCGAAATCATCCACCGAAAGGGTGAAGGCCAGTAGAGCTCCTGTGACGATGCCGGGCATGATTTCCGGAACAATCACCTTGCGAAGCGCATACATGGGTTTCGCACCCAGGTCCATGGCCGCTTCCGCCAGGTTCACATTCATCTGCTTCAGTTTCGGCAGCACCGTCAGCACCACGTAAGGGGTGCAGAAGGTGATGTGGGAAAGAAGCACCGTGGAAAGTCCGAAATCCAGTCCCATGAATCTGTAAAGGGCGATAAGAGATACCGCAATGACCACGTCCGGGTTCAGGATGGGCAGGTAATTAAGGTTCAGCGCCATCTGCTTGAAGGGTCCCTTTCTGGAATAATGGATGCCGATGGCTGCAAGGGTGCCCAGGATGGTCGCCACGATGGTGGTCACCACCGCGATGATCATGGTATTGGTCAGCGCACTGATGACGGCTCTGTTGGTGAACAGGTCCTGATACCATTTCAGTGTGAATCCGGTAAAGGCTCCTCTTGATTTCGATTCATTGAAGGAGTAGATGATGAGTACAATGATGGGGGCATAGAGGAACAGGAAAATGAGCACCGTATAAAGATTCTTGATTCCTTTTCTTACCATAATCCGCCTCTGCCTCCTTCCAGGTCTCCGCCGCCTTTATTGGTCAGTGCCATCACAATGAGAATGATCGCCATGAGTATGATGGACATGGAGGAACCGAAATGCCAGTCTCCGGTGTAGATGAACTGCTGCTCGATGACATTCCCGATGAGGGTCGTCTTGTTTCCCCCTAAGAGATTGGAGATGATGAAGGTGGACACCGCTGGGGTGAACACCATGGTGAATCCCGTCATGACGCCGGGAAGACTCAAGGGAAAAATCACTCTTCTGAATATGGTTTTCCTGTCTGCGCCAAGGTCTTCCGCCGCTTCAACCAGCTTCTTGTCCATCTTCACCAGTACGGAATAGATGGGCAGCACCATGAAGGGCAGGAAGTTGTAGACCATCCCCAGAATCACCGACCCGCTGTTGTAGAGAAGCTCCATGGACTCAAACCCCAGAAAGTTCAGAAAGGAATTGATGATTCCGTTCTTTCCCAGGATGGTGAGCCACGCGTAGGTCCTCAGGAGAAAATTCATCCACATGGGTATGACGAAAAGAAGAATCATATTGTTTCTCGTCTTGGCTTTTCTCTTGTTTGCAATGATGTAGGCTATGGGATAGCCGAGGATAAAGCAGATCACCGTTGAAATCAGGGATAGCATCAGGGATCTTCCCAGAACATCGATATAGATGGGAGAAAGAAAACGCCTGAAGTTGTCCAGACTGAAACGGAAAGTCTCGTAATTACTGCTGTCCCCTGTGGTGAAAGCGAAATACACCACAAGAAAGAGCGGAATGAGGATAAAGATCAGCATCCATAGAATATACGGATACGAGGCCTTTCTCATTTTCAAGATGCCTCACCTCTTTTCATGATGTGGATGGCATCGGGCAGAATCTTCATGCCGATGACTTCCCCGAGAGGTGCCATGGCTGTGCTCTGAATCAGGTATCGGAATCCGTCCACGTTCACCACCATTTCATAGTGGACGCCTTTGAAGGTGACCTCTTCCACCAGACCCGTGAGCTGACCTTCTTCTTCCTTGGTCATGAGGATGTCCTCAGGCCTCACCACCACTTCCACAGGCTCCATGGGAGAGAACCCTTTATCCACGCAGGGGAACTGCACGCCCTGAAACTCCACGAGATAGTCCTTGTGCATGATGCCCGGCAGGATGTTGGACTCCCCGATGAACTTCGCAACGAAAGCGTTTTTCGGTTCATTGTAGATGTCCACCGGCGTACCGATCTGCTGGATGAGGCCCTCATTCATGACCACAATGGTATCGCTCATGGTCAGCGCTTCCTCCTGATCGTGGGTTACATAGATGAAGGTGATGCCTACCCGTTTCTGAATGTTCTTCAGCTCGATCTGCATCTCCTTTCGAAGCTTGAGATCCAGTGCACCGAGCGGCTCATCCAGAAGCAGGACCTTGGGTTCGTTGACCAGGGCTCTTGCAATGGCGATTCTCTGCTGCTGTCCACCGGAAAGGGAGTCTACCCCTCTTTTTTCAAAGCCGGAAAGGTTCACAAGCTTCAGCACGTCCGTGACTTTCTTTGTGATCTCATCCTTCTGCATCTTCTTGATCTTCAGACCGAAGGCGATGTTCTCGTACACATTGAGATGGGGAAACAGTGCGTATTTCTGAAAGACTGTATTGACCTGTCTCTCATAGGGAGGCACATCGGAAATATCTTTGCCGGAGAAAATCACTTTTCCTTCTGTAGGCGTTTCAAAGCCTGCGATGATTCTGAGGGTTGTGGTCTTCCCGCAGCCCGAAGGTCCAAGAAGAGTAAGGAATTCATTTTCCCTGATATAAAGGTTCATGTTTTCAAGCACGGTGGTCTTACCGAAACTCTTGGATATATTTTTAAGATCGATCATGATATTGGTTGTCATAACGCTGTGTCCCCTTTCTAGAATATTGGTGGTGTGCTCACCCAGATGACTATGGCTGTATTCTTACCTTCATTGGAGAGATAATGGGCTTTGCCTGGTTTCAGATAGAAACTCTCCCCTTTTTTCACTTTATGTCTGTCCTCTCCCACATGAAGAATGATCTGCCCTGTCAGTACATGACCGAACTCTTCTCCTTCATGGGGCGGCATTTCCTTGGTTCTACCACCGGAACGGATTTCCACATGGATGGGCTCCATGGCATTCTTCTGCGCATTGGGAATGATCCAGTTGATGATGTTTTTATGTTCCTCGTTTTCCTTTTCAAAGGCATCTTCTTTACTGAACACGATTTTCTCTTCTGTGGTCTCATTGAAGAAATCCCTGAGATTGGTCCCCAGACCTTCCAGCAGATCCACAAGGGTTGCTATGGACGGAGACGTCAGGTCTCGTTCCAGCTGAGAGATGAACCCTTTTGTGAGCTCACAGCGGTTCGCAAGTTCTTCCTGCGTCAGTGCATTTTTGATTCTTAAGTTCTTGATCTTCTCACCGATCTGCATAACTACCTCCTGTTCCGTCAGTATATGAATCAGTAAACTTTTTGTTTAGTTAAATTAAACTGCATAGACCATTATATAGAAAAATATTTTCGAAATCAATGATTTTTCCCGGAAAAAAAGCAGGATTTTCCACCTTCGGAAAGCAAGGCTTCAACACACTGGTATAAGCGCGTTTCAGCCATCAATTAAAACACTGATCATTTCATAATACTAGGAATTCAATCATTTGATTTTCAAAGAAACGTACTCAGAGTTTACTCTCACTAAACCAGAAACATTTTCTCCTTCTCCTGAATTGTCAAAAAACTTCACGGGTGATACACTGTTCTTAATGACTGTTAGCAGTGGAGGTAATCATGAAGAAAGTTAAGACCAATGCCATGCGGCTTTTAGACGATCATAAAATATCCCATGAACTTCTCTCCTTCGATCTGAAAGCGGATTCCATCACACCGGAGTATATCGCAGCGCAAATCGGAAAAGAAGTGGAGAGAATCTTCAAGACCATCGTAACCGCAGGCACAAGCGGAAATCATTATGTGTTCTGTCTTCAGATCATCGAAGAGCTGGATCTGAAGAAGGCGGCCAAGGCTGCCGGAGAAAAGAGCATCTCTCTCATCGATCAGAGGGATCTTCTGAAAGTGGCGGGCTACGAGAAAGGCGGATGCTCTCCGGTGGGCATGAAGAAGCTCTACAAGACCTTCTATGATGAGCATGCCCTTTCCTTTGAGAAGATCATCGTATCTGCCGGGAAAAGAGGCTATCAGATCGAAGTGCCTGTGGAGGGACTTCTGCGGGCTACGGAAGGAGAAACCACGGATCTCCTCATGGAAACAAAATCCATCTTCAAATAGAAGCGGTATTTACTGATTGATTCTGAACCATAAAATGGAAGAGGCTTCAAGGCTCCTCTTTGCGGAGCTTTGAAACCTCTTCTTTTCATTTTTCGCTTTTCTTTTTGTTCTTTTCAGTTCATCAGGGCTACGGCTCTGGAGCAATAGGTACAAAGGATTCTTCCAGCGTTTCAAGATTCAGCCTTGTCACTCTTCTCTGCTCGTCGTTGGTGATGTAATACAGATATTTTTCTGCAATGTTGAAGCTGCTGACATACTCTCTCTTCTGAAGCAGGGTCGCTTCACTGCCATCAGGCCTGCTTCTATAGATGCCCTGATCCTCATTGTCCTGTCTTACGCCACTCCAGTAATAGTAGATCCACTCTTCATCTTGGACGATGTCACTGATCCAGGTATCGAGAAAATCCGTGATCTCTCCTGTCTCCGCATCGTATCTTTTCATGCCTTTCGTATCGCCGTTTCTGCTGATGTAGATGATATCCTCCATGGCCACATGGATGGTGCCACCGAACGTGCCCACCGGATCCACTTTCTGCGGTTCGCCTCCTGAAAGCGGCATCTTGTAGATGTAGCTTAATGCATCATCGTTGTCCAGCGAAGCATGAATGTAGAGGCTGCCTTCCAGAATGACAATCTGAGGATAGGCCCCTTCCAGAAGAAGGGTCTCCTCGGTGCCGTCATATTTCATGCGCATGAAGTTTCCATCCATGACATCATAGAAGTAAAGATACTCCTCATACAGCACCAGCTCTTCGAAATAGCCTTCTTTCAGAAGCCTTACATCACTTCCATCCAGTCTGCTCATGAAGATCCCAGATAGCGCGAAATCATCCGGATTCATAGGATCCACATCTCCCACAGCAAATATTCTGCCGTCTCCCACATTGATGTCATGCAGCGTGCCTTTCACAAGAAGCTGCGTTTCATCGGTTTTCACATCGGTTCTCATGAGATTTCCATACATCATCTTGTCGGAGTGATACACATATCCCTCGTGATAGGCTGCAGTTCCGTCATGAAGCAGATTGCTCATGAGATTGCCCGGTCCCTTGAGAGATAGCGTCACATCCTCCTGTTCGGCTTCCTCTGATTCTCCCTCTGTCTCCGCCTCCTGATTTCCTGAAGGCTCCTCCACCTCTTCTCCTGTAGAAGGTTCTTCCTGAACCGGATCGCCGGAGCTCTCTTCCGGCCGTTCTCCGGCTCCACATCCAGTGAATACGGTCGCTATGAATAATAGCGTGAGCAGTAATGAAATCAACTTCTTCCCCATGTTTCTCGTCCCCTTTTACATCCGTTTTATGAATCGCTTTTATGATAGTATTATATTACGTGAACAGTATACTGGGATAGAAAAATATCATGATGTTATCCTCATATTCCAGAAACCCCCATGAATGATCGCTGTGATCTTTCATGGGGGTTTCTGAAATTAGTTTCATCTATCTTTTTTTGATTTTGCAGAAAATCCTACCTGATGACTGTCACTCTCTCACTCAGGGGAAGCGTCGTCTTCTCTCCCGGTTCGCTGACCGGATTTCCGAATACCAGCTGTCCCAGAAGCTTATAGTCTTTATGGATACCGAAGGCTTCTGCCACTTCCTCATCGATGAGCGGATTGTAATGCTGTATGGATGCGCCCAGACCTTCACTTTCAAGGGCTGTCCAGATGATGAACTGCAGGATGCCGTTTCCCTGATGGGCCCATGGCACGAAATTGTCCTTGTATAGAGCAAAATCCTCTTCCTGCTTTCGGATGACTCTGGTATCTTCATAGAAAAGCACTGTTCCGTATCCTGCCTTGAAGGAGTCCAGCTTCTCTTTCGTTCTCTTGAAATCCATATCCGGAACGATCTTCTTCAGCGTATCCTGAACTATGTTCCAGAGCCTGTCATGCTGCGCTCCGAAAAGGACCACCACTCTTGAACTCTGCGCATTCATTGCTGAAGGCGCATTTACCACCGCCTGGTTGATGATCTCCTCGATTCTGTCTCTGCTGACGATTTCCTTCTTGTCCAGGGCATAATGAGACCTTCTCTTAGCCACTGCTTCTAAAAACACATTTGCACTCATATCTTCTTCTCCTTGTAATCTTTCCTTCTATCTCTCTATCTTTCCTTCTTCAGGGTCTCATAGACCCTCTGAAACACTTCTTTGGGCTGCGCTCCGCTGACCTCGGCCTTGCCGTCAAAGAGAAAGTACGGGACTCCTCTGATGCCCAGCTCCTGCGCGCTTGACAGGTCTCTTTCCACAGCCTCTTTCATGGTGTCTGAGCCCAGAGCTTCTCTTGCTTCCTTCTCCTCCAGTCCTGCCTCTTTCCAGAGACTCAGGAGGACATCCTGGTCATTGATATTCAGTCCATCCACAAAATGACCTCTGAAAAGGGCATTCATGACTTCCTCATCCTTTCCCTTCTCCTTAGCCAGGTGAACCAGTCTGTGCGCATCATGGGTATTGGCTCCTCTTGCTTCAAAGATGTTCATGGGTAGACCAGCTTTTTCCGCCATCTCCTCCACGCCTCGCATTCTCGCTTTCGCCTCTTCTACGGAAAAGCCGTACTTATCCGCCAGGGACTGCACTGTGTTATGCGATTGGGTCCTGCTTGCATAAGGGTCCAGTTCGTAGCTTCTGTTCACAACCTCGATGGTCTCGCCCTCGGGCAGATCCTCAAGGAAGCGATTGAAATTGTTTTTGCCTATATAGCAGAAAGGACATACAATGTCCGTCCATATTTCAACTCTCAATGGAATTCCTCCTTTATTTCTCTATTGATGCTCGCACTGTGTTTTACAGTCTCGCTTTCAATCCTCTTCTATTATAGCCTTATTTCATATTTTATGCAATTTCATTTTATAAAATATGAATACCCGCTGCACTGCATACGCCCTATTGATGCTTCTTCCAGGAAAGATTTGCTGTCTAACTCCTTCCGCATATGGTAAAATGAAGGTAGAATATTAGAATTTTCAGAGTAATCAGAGGAGGTCATTGTATTGATCAATATAGTACTATTCTGCTCCACGGGTTTGTCCACCAATCTACTGATCAGGAAGATCGAAAATGCTGCCGAAAAAAAGGACATCACCGTGAATGTGAAATCCTATCCGGAATCCATCATGAAAAAATACATCAGTGGTGCGGATGTGGTTCTCGTGGGACCCCAGGTGAAGCATGCGCTAACTGAAATCAAAGAAGAGTGCGACGCGCACGATGTTCCGCTGGAAGTCATTCCCACAAGAGACTACGGACTCATGGACGGAGAAAAGGTTCTGGCTCAGGCTTTGAGGCTGTTCAGTCTACATAGTCCGGAAAAAGAATAATCCATAGAATAAACTAAAGCGTTTCTTCCCTCACCGGAAGAAACGCTTTTTTGAACTCTGGATTGATTTTTCCCATCTGCACCTGGAATCAGATCTTGTGAATCCCCTTCCAGTTGGCATCTCCATGCATGATGCCCATGACGATGCTGACGGAATATACGATTTTAGGGTCAAGCATATAGCTGTCCATGAGCCCTATGAAGATGAGAACAATCATGGATACCATGAATCCCACATACATGACCTTCATCACAGGCTGAACCTTTATGGACTTGTTATAGGTGGCGATGCCTCTGATCTTGAAAAAGAGAATGAGCCCGCCAAGAACAAGACCGATCAGTCCCATCTCCATGACCACCTGCAGAACCGCATTATAGGGCCTGTTGACAAGATCCAGATTCAGAAGCTGCGGTCTGCCCACCATGAAGCTTCTGAAAGTTTCATCGAAGGTGTTGAATCCTTTGCCGATGAAGATGGTCGAAAGGTTTTCCTTCACCACTTCCAGATAGAACTGCGCTCTGTTCATTTCCTGACTGAGTGCGAAGAACTGGCCATGCCTTCTGGAAAACACCGGAATGAGAATGAGAAAAACTCCAGTGGGAACCAGCGCGATGAGAAACTTCATGGAGTACAGGAAGGACAGCAGACCCAGCCCGATAAAGAGACCGATGACGGCGATTCTTGAACCTGTCATGAAGATGGACACCAGGGCAACACCCAGGACAAAGAGATAGAATCTGGACTCATGGTCCTTTTCCTTGTAGATATAAAGCCCAAGGGCGGGGAACAGCGGTATCAGCATGAAGTAGGCCAAGGCCGCAGGATTCTCCATGAAGGAGTAATTGACGGAAGGATCAAAGGGAATCCCCCTGACGATTTCATCATAAACCACCTGCCCCACATGGTAGATGCCCACCAGAAGAACCGAGAAAAAATACGTCTTGATCAGGGTCATGGTATGGTTGGGCCTGTTCAGCACATATTTCAGCACGAAGAACATGACAAACGCCGATGCATAAATGAGGATTCCCCGTAAGGTCCCCATGGGATCTCTGGAATAGATCAGGGTCAGGACCTGAAGAAGAAGGAAGAGAAAGGTCGCCAGCCCATAGGCAAGCTTATTCTGTTTTCTGCCACGCCGGATCTTCTTCAGGGCATCCTTGTCCACATAAAGGTGCACGGCAAAAAAGAGCCCCATGAAGACACCGATCCAAGGCGTATTTTCTTCTGGAACCACAGGATACAGTGCTATGGATAGGAGCATGACCTTAAAAAGCGTATTTCTTCCAAAAATCTCCATGATGTCCTCCGTTTAATAAATATATAACAAATATACACCATTTCAGACAAATAAAAAAGAGGCCCGTAGGCCTCTCTGAATCACAAATAATTATTCTACTGTGATTGCAGCTACTGGGCAGCTTTCTACAGCTTCCTCAGCTAAGTCTTCTTCGCCAGCTGGAACTTCGTCAACTATAACATAAGCCTTTCCATCATCATTCATATCGAAGATTGAAGGAGCAACGCTTGGACAAACTCCACATCCGATGCAAAGATCCTGATCTACAAATGCTTTCATATACAACACCCCTTTTATACTTTATATCCCTATTATAAATAACTTTATAACAAAGTCTATGAACAAATTGTAAACTTTTTGTACAACTTGCTAATATTTGATACTGATTTTTCCGGAAACCGTTGACACATCTACCTTTACAGTATTGTTAACATTTCTCTCCAGAGATTGTGAAGATTGATTCACTCCATCACCAGTATCCACGGTGATTTTCCCGCTGATACTGGAAAGGTCATAGCTGAGATCTTCGATCTCTTCTATTTCCACTGCAGCCGCTCCGGAAATCGTGGAGATCTCAGAATCCTCTGTCAGACTTTCTGCCGTGACAATGACACTTCCTGACACGGACTCCAGACGGAAGGTCTCCTTCACTCCGGTAGCCGTGATTCTTCCAGACACTGTCTCACCTTCCAGAATGCGGACAGGACTGTAACTGATGAACTGTCCGGAAACGCTGCTGAACCGGATTTCCTCATGTTCTCCGTCTTCCAGAACGATATCTCCTGAAATGTTTTCCACCCGCACATTTCTTGCACTGATGCCCTCCATGGTGATTTCTCCGGAAACATTTTCAAAATGCACATCTTCCTTGTACTCTTCCGGAATCATCAGCGTAATATCCATATCGTAGCTGCTGCCGATCCCGAAATTCAGGTTGCTGATGTCTTTGTAGAAATAGATGCCAAGTTCCGTGGCACTCTCCTCCACCTTCAGATAACGCTCAAGGTAACGCTCAGGTACATTTCCTTCCACAAGAAGCTTTATCTCATCTCCGTCATAGCCGATGACTTCCAGATCTCCGATGGGGGTATCCACAAGAATCATCTCCTTGCTGCCCATGGGATAGGAAAGATCCTCGCTGACTTCCACGCCACTGCCGAGATTGATGCTGATATCATTCCCTCCGATGAGGTTTCTGATCTCATTGGCGATCTCGCCTGTGCCGAGTCCTGATTCAAAAATGATATAGGCACCGATGCCGATGGATACGGATGCGATGATCAGCGTGGTTACAACAATTTTCTTAAATCCGCTCATTTTTTATTCCTCCAGAGTTTCGCCGGGGTCGCTAGCCCAGCATTCTTTTAAAAATATTCCAGATCGTGAAAAGAATCCATTTGATGATTCTTATGACAACAGCTGTTACAAGCACAAAAACTGCCAGGACGGCAATACCGAAGAAAAACAGCGCGAGCTGCGGGATATTGAATCCTGCAGAAGCGGGGAAAACCATGATGAGAATCGGGGAGGCCAGCAGCACAAGTGCCGCCACCAGAAGGAAAAGAGCCATGGTGAACAATCCTATGACCACAGAACCCAGAATACTGATCAGTACAGGTCCGAAGAAGATGATAAACAGTATAAGGGCGATGAGTCTGGCTGTCTGATTGGTGCCCTTGCCGTTTTTATATGGTCCCATGGTTTCCCTCCTCTCTTTTTCTAAACTATACCCTTCGAGAATTAAAAGTGAATTAAAAATCAGAAGCACTTCCAGAGAAAAGAGTGCTTTCCTCTTTTCTAATAGGCTGAAGATCCCTGCCGCAGGAAAACCTTTCCTTCCACGGTAGAGTATTCAGGAGATTCATAATATAATGAAAGGGAGAATGAATGGGGGGATGAAGTTGTCACAGGTATTAGGAATCAGCGTACTGACCAACATCAGAAAGGCCCTGACACTGTCAGGTTTTCTGAGAAAAATAAGTTACACGAAAACGGAGATGCTCGATGCTACCGGAGAGAAGAGATTCACGCAAGGCATCACGAGACTTCTGGAAAACAGAGACTACAGCGTCCAGAGCTTGCTTCCGGTCGTCAGGGAAGCCTTCGGTTCCCTGGGTCGCATAGAAAAAATGGATCTTGAGATGATCTATGACTATCTGGTCCTGAAAGTGGACGAGGATGCGAGAGATCGGGTTTTCACCAAAGAGGAAAGAGATTTCATCATGATTTTCATCGCAGTGTACGAAGTGATGCTGAAAAACGAAGAAGCATCCGGAAGCGATGAATTCTATATCACACATGGGTTTCAGTTTCTGACCAAGAAAGAAGTCCAGGAACTGGAAAACGAGGAATACAAGCGCTTCATAAGGGCTTTCAAGGAAGATCACATCTACGCGCTCATGAAGATGTCCAGAGACCTCTTGGGTTACAACACCCTGGACCATGTGGTGGGCGTCCATCATGTGGGCATGTTCATTGCAAGGCAGCTGAAGAGTCTGGGGCTTCCCATCGATCTGGGCAGAGTTTCCGGTGCTCTGGCAGGACACGACATCGGAAAATACGGAGTCAAGCTCAGTGAAATGAGAAGAGTCCCCTATCTCCATTACTACTATTCGGATATCTGGTTCAAAAAGCACGGCATAGATTACATCCGAAACGTTGCCGTGAACCACAGCACCTGGGATCTGGAACTGGAAAACCTGTCCCTGGAAGCGCTGGTGCTCATCTACTCCGACTTCAGAGTGAAGAACAGAAGCATAAACGGAAAAGAGGAGATGTTCATCTACCCGCTGGATGAATCCTTCCATGTGATTCTGGAGAAGCTGGACAATGTGGACGAGGCGAAAAAGAGAAGATATGAAAGAGTGTATGCGAAACTGGAAGACTTCGAGATTTATCTGAAGAGTCTGGGCGTGGAAGTCAGCGTAGCAGGAAAAGAAGAAAACAGAAAAATCGTGGAGTCACGAAAAAACATAAGCACCCTGAAGAAGCCTGCCATCTGCTTCGGCGATGAGATCATCGACAGGCTTAAATATCATGCCATTGATCACAACATCAAAGTCATGCATCTTCTACGAGATGAGTTCAGCATGGATACGCTTCTTGAAGAGGCCAGGTCTCTTCGTGACTGGAAGGACCTGAGAGAATACCTGCGCATCTTCGAAGAGTATTCCACTTACCTGACCCAGGGACAGAAGCTCCAGGTCATAAGCTTTCTGCTGGAATGCCTCATTCATCCGGAAGATGACATAAGGTATCACAGTGCGGAAATGCTTGGAGACATCATCGGAAGCTTCGATGAGGACTACCGGAAGGAGATCCCTCTGGAAGAAGTGGCTCCTTCCTCCAACGTGTCAGGTCTTCGTCTTCTGGATTCCACGCTGAAGAAGATTCTCTATCCCGGCCACAAGGTCATAGACAGCCACAAGATGCAGCTGGGCTACTCCCTTTCCACCATGATCAAGAACCTCTTTGACAGCCTGCCTGAATCAAGAATCGGTGAATATACAGCTGTAGTGGAAAAGTATTATGAAAACATCAGCCCGAAAAGACAGGAGACCAATATTTTCCTGACGGAAGCGATCCGTTATATCCCATTTTCAGGAAAGCTGAAAGAAGACTTCTATCGTACGGTGCTCAAAGGCAGCATCATGCAGAGAGTTTCGGTGCTGGAACTCATCACCACCAGCTACCCCATCAGTCACTACAGTGAAGAGTTCATCGAGTATCTGAGCACAAGGCTTCAGAAGGTGAATAGAAAGACGGACATCACAGAGGTCTTTCTCTATATGAAACTGGCGGGTCAGCTTTCCATGCCGGAAAAGCGCAAAGCACTGGAAACGGATCTCAAAAACAGAAAAGCGGAAATGGAAGAAGTGTTCCTGAACAACCTGAAGACCGCCACCCACTGGATCGCCAAGAGAAACAACATCAGGCTCCTGGTTTTCTATACCCTGGATGGAAACCTCATCTCTCCCATCAACACTTCCCTTCATCTGTGCAATCTTTTGAAGGTTTCGGCCATAGAATCCGTTCGAAGAACCGCCGGCAATGCCCTCATGACCCTCATGAGAAGACTTTCCTCCTATGAGCGCAATGAAGTGGCCGTGGAGCTTCTGCGTGCCCTTGAGATCGAAGGACACCGCTTCACGGAATATATTCCGAAACCGCTCGGGAAAGTGCTGCTGTATTTGGACATGAAGGAATTCGACGAAATCATCGACGATCTTCTCATCAAGGTGAAGACGGCCAACCCTTCGGTGAAATCCCTGCTCATAAAGACCCTGGGCACCACCCTTGAATCCTTCATTCAGTTCGGCATGAGAAGCACCGATCTGACCCAGAAGGAAAGAGTCGATCGGATCAAGAGCATGCTCAGCGTGCTTCTCTACGGTATGGCGGATTATGAGAACCTGACCATAAGAGCCTCCTTCACCACCATCGGCAAGGTCATCTTCGCTTCGGACATCCTGACACTGGAAAGCAAGAATCAGGTGTTCCTCTTCGTCTACAAGAAGCTCATCACGCTTCTGACCAATGAGACGAGAAACCTCCTGTTCCTCTGCCAGAGTGTAGGGCTTAACAACATCTATCGTTTCATGAACGACTATCTTCATGAAAACAAGCAGTTCATCCATGCAAGCACCACGAAGTATGCCTTCTTCCCCGGTACCTTTGACCCCTTCACCCTCTCTCACTTAGCCATTGCCAAACTGATCCGAGATGAAGGGTATGAAGTCTATCTCTCCATCGACGAGTTCTCCTGGTCCAAGAAGACCCTGCCGAACAACGTCAGAAGAAGAATCCTTGAGATGAGTACTGCGGGAGAACTGGACCTGTATCTCTTCCCTGCGGATATTCCCGTGAATATCGCAAGCGATGAAGATCTGCTGAAGCTGAAAACCATCTTCAATGAAGAGGTCTACATGGTCTGCGGCAGTGATGTGGTCATCAATGCTTCCAGCTACAAGAGCGAACCCACGGAGCATTCCATACACACCATCAACCATCTGGTCTTTGACCGCACCAGAATCCGCGGAGCCAGAAAAACCATAGAAAGCCTGGTGGAACATGTGGTCTTCATGGATCTGCCCAAAGAGCTGAAAGAAGTCAGTTCTTCGAAGATCCGCACCAACATCGATGAGAACAGAGACATCTCTAGCCTCATCGACCCCATGGCGCAGAATTATATCTACATGAACGGATTCTATCAGAAAGCGCCTGTGGACAAATCACTGGTGAGTCTCACCTTCCTTGAGAAAAAGATCTATCGTGAGATGGACCCTGAACTCTCAGAAAGCATAGACAGACTTTTCCCCACAAGCAGACACGTGATTTCGAGATTCATCAAAGACACCTTCCAGAAACCTTCCGGAAGAGTCCTGACCCTGACGGATCGCACCAGCGGCAAGCCCATCGGCATGAGTATATTCCACTGGGCTAGAAGTGAGAATCTCATGGATGAGATGAAATCATCCGCCTTTGCGGACAAAGTGCGTGCGCTGAATCTGGGAAGAATCATGGTCCTTGACGGCCTCTACATCTCCGCTCCGGACAGGCTGAGAAACTACCATCAGATTCTTCTCACAGAAACCCTGTCCTTCGGTGTTTCCAGAGATTACGAGTGTGCCCTCTTCCTGCCCAAGAACAAGTACCTGAAAGAAGAGAAGTTCCTCAGTCTTCTTGGCCTTTATAATTTCAAGATGCTGGACTGCCATGAACCGGTGTACTATGTGGACATGAGTACCCCCATCGCACTGAACCTCGACATGGAGAACATCCTGAAGGATCCCTTCAGAAGCAATCAGAAGGTCAGAAACAGAATCAATGAAACCCGAGCGAACCTCATGAAGGCCATCGGCGCCCTTTATCCCGGCAATCTGGTTCTCCCCTTTGAACCCCTGATGCTCCAGCAGGGCATCATCAGTCTCATCTGTCAGGAGAACAATGTGCCCATGGAGGAAACCAAGCCCAGAATGCTCGGCCGATACATGTGTGTTCCCTACGGTGATGTACTGGACCGCTCTGTGGTCCCCAACACCGTCACCAAATCCATCCATTCGGAGAAGTATTTCAGCTCCGACATGAAGAGCTTTGCCATCCGGGAAGTGCCGTTCTACCTGACGCTGGAAAATCAGGTGAAGACGCTCTCCTCCTTCAGAAAACCGGTGATCCTGGTGGATACGATTCTGCACAAGGGGTATAGAATGAATGCCTTAAGCCCGCTTCTGAAATCCCACGGCATCGAAGTCCGTAAGATCATCACTGGAATCCTCTCCGCCAAAGGAATGGATATGATGTCCGGCAAGGAGTACAAGGTGGATGGCGTATATTATCTCCCCAGGCTCAAAGCCTGGTTCAACGAGAAGGATCTGTATCCCTTCATGGGCGGAGACGCCCTCTGGAGAGGAGAATATCCGAAGCGAAACCTCATTGAATCCATCAATCTGATCCTTCCCTATACCACACCGACCTTCATCATGGATGCCGGTGCCAAGAGCGTCTACGAACTCTCGAAAACCTCCATAGAAAACGCCATGACCATACTGAGCATCATCGAAGAGGAATTCCACAGGGTCTATGAAAGAAAACTGACCTTGTCCTCCCTGGGACAGGTCTTCAGCATGCCAAGGGTACCGGATAAGGGTCCTGACCTGACCTATGACCTCTATAAAGCACCGACCTTTTATCTTGGTTCCGATCTGGAGGAGCTGACAAGACTTGAAAAACTGATACAGTAAGGAGAAACCCATGAACATGAGTATTTTTAGAAAACATGAAATACTGGCCTATATTGAAACGAGAAGGCTTGACGGAAGTCTGGCTG
The DNA here is from genome assembly GCF_043951855.1 of Proteiniclasticum sp. C24MP. Taxonomy (NCBI): domain Bacteria; kingdom Bacillati; phylum Bacillota; class Clostridia; order Eubacteriales; family Clostridiaceae; genus Proteiniclasticum; species Proteiniclasticum sp. C24MP. The sequence goes on along the minus strand of NZ_JBINJW010000021.1, from coordinate 9,069 downwards.
TGAAAGACTTCATGAAGGATCTGGAGGAGAAGATGAGCGGACGAATCGAAGCTCTGCTGGAGGACACCGATGCGAAAGAAGACCTCCTCTCTCAGATGGAAAGCCTGATTCTTGCCGGGGACCCCCTCTTCATGATACTGGAAGAGGATGCCTTCCCTTCCAGATACATAGCAGGAACTCTGGAAGAACTGCTGGAAGAAAACGGAGCTGCCCTTCTTCTTGAAAGCGAAAACAGACTGGACTTTCAGGTCCACATGATCCGGGAAAAAGATGCTTCGATCATGACGGAAGTCATGAAGAAGAAGAAACCCTTCACCCTCTCCATTCTGGGACTGGGTGATGTGGGTGGAACACTCCTCATGGGTCTGAGACTTCTGGGAAGAGACATCCTGAAGGAAATCCGCATCTTCGATCTGGATGAAAAGAAAAGACGGCGATACTACCTGGAGATCAATGAAGTCAGTGACGGCACTGCGCTTCCACCTGTGACTGAGGCCGGAATCGAAGAGATCTTCGATACGGATGTGCTGGTGTTCACCGTATCGGTCTATATCCCCCCAGTGGGCACAAGCCTTACGGATGTAAGACTGGTGCAGTTCGAGAAGAACAGAAGGATTCTGCTTGATTATGCCCGGAAAGCGGAAGAGGCCGGATTCAAAGGTTACTACTTCATCGTCTCGGATCCGGTGGATCTTCTGTGCATGAACCTCATGGATGAAGGGAAGATTCCAGATCATAGGATACGAGGCTTCGGACTCGGCGTCATGGAAGCCAGGGCAAGATTCATCGCGAAAGAAAAAGGTGTCTTCTCCGAAGCGCTCAGAACCTTCGGACCCCATGGCAAAGGACTCATTGTGATCAATTCCACTGAAAACTATGATCCGAAGCTTTCCGAAGAACTCACACACCTGACCGAACGGGAAAACTTCCGCGTGCGAGAGACGGGTTTCAAACCCTACATCGCTCCTGCTCTTTCCTCCGGCGCCATCTCCATACTGAAAGCGCTGAATGAAGAGGAGCATCTCAGCACCTGGTATAACGGCAGGGTCTTCATGGGCTCCAGAAACACCCTGAAGGAGAGTTTCACCTTCCCAGGCAAAGTATCCCTTCCTGCGCTCAGACCGCTCCTGCGTGAAACAGAGGAGCTTCTGACTACGCTCTATGACGGCAGAGAATCATAAACTGAATAATCACAAAGAGGAAGGAAGCGGTTCCATAAACCGCTTCCTTCCTCTTTTGTCTATAACCATTCACCGTATTTCGTGAATACACTGCTTTTCTGAAAATCATCCAGGTCATCCAGCTGCTTCAATACAGAAGGCATGTCCAGCTTGTCCACCAGTGCTTCTATGATCTTCTTTCCGCGTTCTGCCATCTGCTGCCGCTCCTCTATTGTTCTGATGACATGGGTCTGGGCATGGTCGCTCTTTTCCCCGAAGTAATAGCCCACTGCTGCAGACTGGTAAGCCAGTGAGAAAAGGTTCTGAAATTCCTTGACAGAGGAATCCTTCTTCTCTTCCTCCTTCTTTTCAGGCATCAGCGGCACATCTTCGAGCCTTCCCATGATGTCGTAGGCACCCACATAGATATCGTAGAAATTCCCGTCAGGAATCAGCTCTTTGGCATGCTTGAACACAGCCATGATCAGATCAAGATAGAGTATGGGTGTCTTGGTCTCATCAAAGAAATCTCTCACCATGGGACTCAGCGTCATATGAGCTGGTCCATGGAAACTGAGATAGACCTGTTTCCGGAATCCCTGTCTCAGCAGCGATTTCGCTACCGCGTAGAGATAATCGATTCCTTCTCTGATACTGACCTGAACCGTTCCCCTGCCAGCCAGAGTGGCCCCTGCGTAAAAGTAGGGCAGGTTGTTCAGGATGACGCTGTCGGTCTTTTCAGCCATCTTCAGTGCAATGGCTTCGGATACGACGGTTTCACAGTCCAGAGGAAAATCACCATGCATCTCCACCGTACCCACTGGTACGATGATGGTTGATCGATTCTCCAGATACTCTTCCGCTTCCCTGTTCGTCAGTCTTGAAAAAATTCGTGTTCTCATTGTTCCTCCCTTTAGTTCGCTTTCAGTAGTCTCTTCTCTTTCAGTTCAGCCTGAATCTCATCCATTCTTTCCTTTGACAGATTGAAGATCAGGCCGATGCCGATGAGCTGAAGAATGGTTGTGATGACAGGCACTGCCGTGGTCAGCGTTCTGATGTTCTCCGCTACGGCAGGAGCCTGAACCGCTGCGCCGGAAACGAATCCGACCATCCCCAGCATGACACTTGCAAGCGTGGATGCCAGAGTCGAACCGATCTTACGGGAGAACGTGTAGATGGAGAACAGTGATCCATCGCTTCTTTCTCCTGTGATGTATTCATGATAATCCAGCGTATCCGTCACCAGCGCCCAGATGATCATCATGAATACGGTCTGCCCTGCATTGGCCAGTGTGTAAAGAAGCAGGAACAGATACACATTCTTTATGGGGACCAGCAGCAGAAACAGCGCAAACACGAAGTTTACTGCAGTCGATACCAGAATCAGCTTACGTTTTCCGTACTTACCCGAAAGCTTCGGAATGATGGGAAATGCGATGAGCATCATGGGAATCATGCTGAGCGTCACAAATGTCAGCACCTGAGGAGCCTGATAGTATTCCTTGTAGATGTAGGCACCCAGCTGACTGTTTCCTGTGATGTAGAGAAGACTTCCCACTGTGGCCACCATGACACCTATGAGCGGTCTGTTCTTCAGCACACTTCGGAGCACTTTACCGTAGTCGAATTTTTCGTCTGCAATCTTCGGCTGTCTTATTCTTTCCGTTGTCAGTTTCAGTGTGACTGTATAACTGATGAGAGACAGCGCCGCAAATGCAACTGCAATATAGAAGAAGTTCACCGGAACCACTTCCCCTGCCTTGTTGAAGACCAGCTGAGGAACGATGGACAGAAAACCTGCACCTACAATGAGTCCTCCAAAGGATCTTGCTCTGGAAAGCTTCGTTCTTTCCACCGGATTGTCTGTGATGACAGCCACAAGAGATCCGTAAGGCATGGAGGTTCCCGTATAGCTCATGCCATAGAAGATATACGCTGCCACGATCCAGATGTGTTTTGCAGTGGATGACCATGCAGATACATCATAGAAAGCCAGGATTACCGATAACGCCAGGGGGAACATGGCGATTTTAATATATGGCTTGAATTTGTCTCCGGACTTTCCGATCTGCCATCTGTCAGGGAAAGAGCCGATGATGGGATCATTCACGGCATCCCACAGCCTGGACCCAAGAAACAGCGATGCCATGAAATAAGGGCTGACCCCTAGCACATAGGTGCAGAAAGTGAGGAAAAACGCATCCACATAAAGGTTCACGAAACTTCCGGCCATATCACCGAAGAGATAGCCGATCTGATCTCTGACTCCAAATTTTCTCATATAATTAAACTCCTTAAAAATAATTGTAAAGACCTGGATAGTGTAAATGAATTCATTGACAACAATATAACATCACTTTGACATTGACAAAATTGATTAAAAAATCTAAAACATTGCAATTCTGGCAATTCTTCAGATTTTCTTCTATAATATGTTTGAGGTGAATATGTCATGTCTGAGAAAAGTGTCATCAATAATATAGAGTTATCCACGCTAAGTGAATTCTGTCACGAACCGTCTAAGGATGTTTTCACGGGGAATCAGCACCTGATTCTGTTCAACATGAACAGCAGTCTGATTCTATTCGTCAACAATGAGCAGCTGGAGTTGGGTCTTGGTGATATTGTTTTCGTGAAACCTCACTCGAACTTCCAGATCAGAAGCAGCATCTCGGAGGAGACAGAGAAATCATCCATCGTGATTCAGTTCAGGGAGCAGTACTGGTCTGACCTGATCAGAAAGACACCTGAACTGAATACCATTTATGAGACGAACAGTGAAGAGGATCTTATTCTACTGAAAAGTCCCAAGGCCACATGGCAGGGTCTCTACTCCGTGGTCTTCATGCTCTTTACGGAGTACACGGAGGAGAATGTGTGCAGGCCTGCAGCGGTGGAAGCACTTTTCATCACAACCATGGTGCATATGAACCGGACCGTCTATTTCCAGAAACTGAGAACCCGGCAGAAGAAGGATAATGAGATGCTCATAAAAGATATGACATACTATGTCTTTGAACATTACGCAGAGAAGATTTCACTGGATGATCTTTCCGGAGTATTCAATATCAGCAAGTCCAAAATCACCCATCTTTTCAAGGAAAAGCACAACATGTCCTTCTACCAGGTTGTGCTCCAGAGAAGACTGATCCATGCGAAGAACTCCATCCTGTCAGGCATGAATATTTCCGAAGTGGCTTTTCAGTGCGGATTCTCCGAATACACTTCGTTTTACAAGGCCTTTCGCAAGACTTTCGGTATGTCTCCGAAGTCCATGCAGAAGCAATACAAAGGCAAAATCAAGACCCCTGAACCATTTTAAGGTTCAGGGGTCTTATAGTGTATGGATCAGATTGTGTGAATCATCGCCTGGTGCATTCCAGGCGTCTGATCACACCTATCTTTATGCTGCTTTTTTCTTTCCTTTTCTTGTGATTACGCCAGCTGCGAGAATGGACATGACACCCATTCCATAGTATAAGCTGTCTCCGATTGAACCAGCTGCAGGAAGTCTGATATCCTCACCCACATGAAGGTGTTCCACATATACGTGAGAAATGACTTCTTTTTCTCTGATCATTTCAGCAATGACATCTCTTACTGGAATATAGGTATCTACAACATCCGTTGCCTTGCTGTAATCGTAATTGTCTCCACCTGTCAGAAGGAAATCCAGTGTGGATACAGTATAGGTTTCGTCATCCTTCACCAGAGTGCCGTCAAGAAGTCTGATGGTTGATATTCTGTTTCCAGCTTCCGCCTCGTCATCATACCAGACTTCGATGCCATAGAACTGTCCAGGTCTGAAATCTTCAGGATGGAGTCCGTGTTCTATGAGTTTCTTCAGTTCTGCTCCAGTGACCTTCAATGTAACCAGTGTGTTGTCAAATGGAAGAAGTTCATACATGAGCCCCATGGTGATGTCGCCCTTGTCGAATCCTCTTCTGATTCCACCACCGTTGATGATGGCAATCTGTGTTCCGCCGATTTCCGCCAGAGACTTGGCAATGAACTGTCCCATTGGGGTAACCTGCATTGTATCTGTATCATGAGGCAGATCGTTTGTAAGTGTTCCAAGAACCTCATCCAGAATCGGTGCAAGCTCTTCGTAATACTTGTCAACGATGGTCTTCACGACTGCATCTTCTTCCAGTTCAGGAATCAGTTCTGTCATGTTGATCACGTTGCCGGTGGCTGCCAGAAGCGTAACCACTGTATCATTCACTTCAAAGTCCAGTGTGATCTGTGACAGATTTCTGCCGTTGTATCCACCCTGCACGATGGCGATGTCATTGACTCTGCCATTTACAACCTGATGGGTATGTCCTGTGAAGATGGCATCGATGCCTTCCACTTCATTTGCATATTCCACGATTTCACCGGAAACGACACCGTCTTTCTGGAAGGATCCCAGATGTGTGAGCGCGATGATGGCATCCACATTTTCCTGTTCCTTCAGAACCTTGGCCCATTTATTGGTGGCTTCTGCCGGATCTGTGAAGGTATAGCCTACAACATTTTCAGCTGCAGTCTTGAACTTTGTTTCAGGTGTAGCTATGCCGATGAACCCTATCTTAACTTCTGTGCCGTTGACGATGTGTTCCTGCACCATGTATGGAACCACATAGTCATCCCATCCTTCAGGTTTCTTGTCTTCTTCCACTTCTATATTGGAAGCCAGGAACAGATATTCTCCATCCTTCGCCCAGGTAGGAATCAGATCGCTGCCCCAGTCGAATTCGTGATTACCAACTGCCGAAGCGAGCAGATTCATTTCCTTCAGGATCTCATTGACGACTTCACCATGTGTAAGGTTTGAAATCGCTGTGCCCTGGAAATGGTCTCCAGCAGAAAGAAAGTAGGTATGTGCATTTTCTGCGATTCTCTCTCTGAGGAAAGTCTGTATTCTTGCAAGTCCAGGATTTTTGCTGCTGCCTGAACTGTCCACGTTGCCATGGAAGTCATTGATGGCATAGTAGTCCATAGACAGTGTCTGTTTGATGAAAAGATTTGTTTCATAGACGAATTCGATTTCGCCCATCTCTTCAATTGCTTCTGCTATGAGATCTCTCAGCGGCAGATACGTGTCTACAACGTTGATGGCCTTGCTGTAATCATATTTGTCTCCACCAGTGATCAGAAAGTCCAGTGTGGAAACTGTGTAATACGCGTCATCTTCTACTGGGGTTCCATCCAGAAGCTGAATCTTTGTGATTTTTTCTCCTGCTTCCGCATCCTTGTCATACCAGACTTCAATTCCGTAGAACTGACCTGGTCTGAATGTTGGTGGATAGATTCCATGTTCGATGAGTTTCTTCAGTTCTGCACCGGTGACTTCCAGTGTCACAAGTGTGTTGTCAAATGGAAGAATGCTGTACATATCACCCATGGTGATGGTTCCGGCTTCAAATCCGCCTCTGATTCCTCCACCGTTTATGATGGCGATTTCTGTTCCACCGAGTTCTGCCATTGCAGCAGCTACAAACTGCCCCATTGGTGTCACCTGCATTGTATCTGTATCATGAGGAAGGTTATAGGCGATGGTGCCCAGTTCTTCTTCAAGAATCGGTCCAAGCACCACGTAATACTCGTCTATGATGGCTTTCACCGCAGGGTCTTCCACAAGATCCACCTTCATATTTCTGATGTTGATGACATCACCGGTGACCCCTGTAAGCTCCACTACAGGAGCTTCCGTAGTTCCGGTCAGGTCAAAGGCCAGTGAAACCTTGGATAGACTTCTTCCGTTGTATTGTCCTTGAACAATCACGATGCCGTTGACCATTCCATCTATCACCTGATGTGTATGTCCGGTGACGATGGCATCAAGCTCTGCTGTTACACCCTTTGCAAGGTCTGCAGCTTCACCTGTGACCACATCTCCATCCTGGTATGCGCCAAGATGTGTCAGTGCGATGACCGCATCCACATCATGGTTCGTTCTCAGTTCATTTGTCCAGTAATTCACAGATTCCGTAGGATCCGTAAAGGTGAATCCGTCAACATATTCTGCTGTTGTCTTATAGGATGTCTCTGGTGTTGCAATGCCGACAAATCCGACTCTTACTGGAACACCTTCCACCATCACTTCATGAATGTAGTATGGCTTGACATGGTCATCCCAGCCAGCAGGTTTCTTGGCTTCTTCCACTTCAATGTTGGATGCCACAAATGGGAATCCACCGCTCTGTGCCCATAATGGAATGAGGTCTGAACCCCAGTCGAATTCATGGTTTCCGATGGCTGATGCCAGAAGCCCCATATGGGAAAGAATCTCGTTGACCACTTCTCCATGAGTCAGGTTGGAAATAGGGGATCCCTGATAGTGATCTCCTGCGGACAGGAAATACGTGTGAGGATTCAGTTTCTTCTGACTTAATAGATAGGTCTGCAGTCTTGCAACTCCAGGATTGCTGGAACTGGCTGAATCGTCTACTGTTCCATGAAAATCATTGATGGAATAATAATCAAGAACTGCGGAAGCATCTAGTTCAGCGATAGCCATAGGTGCCACAGGAGCTGATGTTATCGTCAGGTCCTCTGCATCATCAGGCTCTTCCAGCGGTTCCGGAAGAGTTTCCTCTTCAGGTGCTGCGGTTTCCGAGTCGACTGCTTCTTCCTCTGGAACCTCTTCCACAGGCTCAGCAGGCTCTTCAGTCTCTGGTGCCGGTGGAACTGCTTCCTCTGCTGGTGGCTCCGCTTCAACAGCTGCCGGCGGTTCTACAACTTCATCCGCATAGAAACGCTGACCCGGAATAAGTGCAAACGAAAAAATCAGTGCCAATGCGATAGATAGAGATCGGATTGATTTTCTTTTCCTCAAAACTACACCTCCAAAAAATTTAGCCAAAAATGGCCTCTAATGTTATTATATCTGTAAGTAATGGTTTACATAACCCAAAAGACGGGTGTTTCCTGATGTTTTATAGATATGTAACAAATTGGCCTTATAAACGTTTACATAATAGAAAATATATTTTTATAATCGCCGTAAACATGCTATTATAGGCTTTACTAGATTATGTGCATAACTCATTATGTCAACTAAATTTATTAAGATACTGTTAACAGAAAGAAAAGGAATGATGTAAATGAAAATAGAACTGCATTGTCATACCACCTGCTCTGACGGAAGACTCACAACCAGTGAACTCCATGACCTGGCAGTGAAAGAAAATCTGTCCTATATGGCGCTGACGGACCATGATACCGTCAAGGGTCATTTTGAAATGATCCCGCTTCTTGACGATTCGGACTTCCGATACATACCAGGCATCGAACTGACCACAAGTCTTCATGGTGAAAGCATCCATATCCTTGGGTACTGGAATAATGAAGGATATAAGAATCAGGAATTTCTGGACAAGCTGGATGAACTGCACCATGCGCGTAATGAGAGAATCAGACAGTTCATTGTGAACCTGAAACATCATTTCGATCTGGAAATCGACTATGAAAAGCTGAGGGCATCCAACCATGGCGTGCTGACAAGAGCAAACCTCGCCCATGCGGTGCACGAGAAAGTTCCTCATCTTACCTATAATGAAGCGTTCATGAAATATCTGGATAAGAAAAGCCCGGCCTATATACCCAACATCAAAATCTCAATAGAGGAAGGAATCTCACTTCTCAGAAAACATGGTGCAGTGGTGGTCCTGGCGCACCCTGTCATTTACACCAGAAATACACTGGATGATCTCCTCACCTTTGACTTCGACGGACTGGAATGTTTCTACTTCCTGAACGACGAAGAAATGACGAAGAAAAGTCTGGAAGCCGCAAAGGCTCGAAACCTTCTTGTGACGGTAGGATCAGACTTTCATGGCATCATCGGGGATGTGAAACACGGATATCTGGGGTCCATGGAGTATGACATGGAACTTCTGAAACCCTTCCTGAACCTGTTCTG
>NZ_JBINJW010000020.1:0-50549 GCF_043951855.1 Proteiniclasticum sp. C24MP | reverse complement strand
ACAGGCTGTGCGATCAGCAAAATGATCTCAGCCTGGTTCTGTGCACCTCTGGAGCATCACTTCATCTTATCACGTGTGAAGTTCCAGTTCATAGCAGAATTCTTCCTTTTGTGTATCCTTGAACCATTTCTTTCCGATGGGTCTGAATCCGATTCTTTCTAGAATTCTCTGAGACGGAATATTATCCGGATCCACTACTGCACCTATTTTCTTCATGTTCAGAGATTCTCTGGCATATCTTATACAGGCATCTGCAGCCTCTAGCCCGTATCCTTTTCCCCAATGCGCTTTGGCAAAGTGGTACATCAGCTCCGCATCATACTCTTCCTGCGGTGGATTAAATCCGCAGACACCTAGCACCTCCTGCGTTTCTCTGCGCAGCACAAGATAAGGAGAAAAACCCTTCTCTTTCTGCATGGTGATATAGTACTGCAGACTGCGATGCTCCTGCTCTCTTGTGCCGGCTCCTCCGCAGTATCTCATCACCTCCTCATTCCCCCATATATCCATGAGCGCATCCAGATCGTTCAATGACAAGGTCCGAAGCTCCAGTCTTTTCGTTTTCGTAATGCTCATATCTACCCCTCTTTGTTACCATATCTTTTCCCGTCTTCCTATGAGGCATAGAAAATCCCCATAGAAACAGCTCTGCACCAATTATATCAGATCTGTGTTTCCATGGGGACGCATTTACAGTAAAAACAGTTCTCGATGTTTCAGGTCCTGCTTTAGGTTCGTTCTGTCCTCTACAAAGGAAAGAACCTTCTCTATTTCAGCCATCAGACTTTCTTGCATCAGCTTTTGTGATGCAGCAGATTCGAGTAGAACCTGCTGTTGCAATGGAGTGTTTTTGCTATTATGATTCTCTAAGATATCAGTCGGGTTTTCTATCTGCCGCCTTTACCCTTGCTGCCGGACTGTCCCGGAACCTCACGCTGTGCTTCTTCTGGCATATCAGGAGTCTTCTCCTGCTCATTCTCCTCCGACCCGCTTAGATCGCCCTGATTCTGTATCCTGTTTTCCGCATCAGCGGTTTCTTTCTCTTCTTTCTCTTCTATACTTTCTTCGTCATTTTCCAGATCTTTTTTAGCGCTGTCTTTACGCTCCGCTTTCTCTGCTTCTTTCAGTTCTTTTCTTTCAGCTTTCTCGGATTCCTTCTGAACCTTGTCTTCAGCTTTTTCAGCACGCTTTTCTTCCTGGTCCCAGGATTCTTCTTCCTGATTCTCGGATGTTTCTTCCATTGTCTCTTCCTGGTCAACAGGTTCCGTTTCTTCTTCGTTCTCGGGTTCTTCCGCATCCCTTCCAGCCTTGATTTCCTTCATGATCTCTTTGATGGAAATCTGTGCATAGTCCTTTGCATATTCAGGAGCGATTCCAAGCAGGTTCACGATGATATTGTATTTGCCAGGCGTCATTCCTTCGATTTCTTTTGCAGCCTGAACCATTTCATAGCCGACGATTTTCGAAGTGACTTCCGCCTCGATTCCATTCTCTTCCATTTCCTCTTCCACTGCCTGATCCAGATTTTGTGCAGCAGCCTCTGCCGCTTCTTCGTCTTCCGATATGGTCGAAATCAGCACTTCTCCTCCTTCTTCTTCAAAGTAACCCAATTCACTGATCCGGTTTACAGTTTGTGTAAGCGCTTCTTCCACATTTCTGTTTTTCAGGCTGATTCCTTCAAGCACTTCCTCGCCATCTTCATTGGCAGCTTCAACACCTATGACACGATCAAACCGGTTGACTTCCAGATTGATCCCTGGATTCACATCCACACTCACATAGTATGATGGATCCGCATAGACATAGACCCCACTCCCCATAAGAAGCGCCACTGCAGCTGCTGCTGCCATGGAACCAAGCCTTCGTCTTTCTCTTCTTACTGTTTTCACTTCACTCATGTTCACCACATCTCCCACTTTATATAGTCCGGAATGCATCTTCACGAATATTCCGTCTTCCTGCAGCAGTACAGCTGTTTTATTTTGAATTTCCACTACTGTCGCTTTCATAATGCGCGCTCCTCTTTTAAGTATTTCAGGTATTCTGAGAGAAAGGGATACTCTCCATAAAGTATCTCTACCGCTGCTATTAAGTATTTACGATGACGCTCGAGTATTTTTCGGGGTACCCCTGTATTTTTCACAATTTCTTTTAATGGAAGTTGTTTAGAAGCACGCATTTCCCTGAGCAGTATAGGCTGATTCATCAGATAGTTCACTGCTGCGGCGCAGGCGCTTCGGGTCTTTTTCGCTTTCGGCGAGCAGTCGAGAAGATCCATGAAAGAGAATCCATACGCTTCTAAGACCTCCGTCACCGCTTCAATCTCCAGCTTCAGTGTCTGGTCATTTTCTTCTACTATGGCTTCCTCCTCGATGAAGTCAACCGGAATCTCCACACTGAACCTTCCATTTGCTCGATAATGATCCACCATTCTCTGACGGATGATCCGTTCGGCAAAGAAAAGGAAGCTGCCCTGGTTATAGTCGTATTTCTGTACAGCCTGGGAAAATGCACCTATTGCTACAGACCATTCATCATCGTTCTTGGTCACATATCGTCTGGCGATCTTCGAAGATGTTTTCAGTATGAACCGCTCCTGTCTTTCTATTAAGTTTGAAAACATGTGCTCATCTTCTACAGCTTCTACAGCCATCTGATCGATTTCTCTCACTGTTATTCCCCCCACCTGGATCTGTATTCAGATAAAAAGCAAAGTATTATCTTCTGTTAAAGCTATCGGCTGTTTCAGGTGGAATTATAGCGTGATTTACTTAGTTTCTCCCCCCTTCCTGACCTTCAGATAGACGAATCTGTAGGAGAGAAAGATGAAAACATCTGCAAAAAATGACCTCCACCCAGTACGGTCGAAGGTCATTCTATTTAGAGTCTCATAAGTTTCCATTAATTCACGCATCCCGCTTCATGCCCATCGATTCTGCACTCTTTTAGCGTGACTTCATAACTGTGAATTTTTCACTAGAAGGACAGTACCCCGAAGGCTGCCAGAATGTTTGTAAGGAGGATCAGCAGCGGTATGGATAGAAGCGTTCTGAACAGGAACACTTTTATGACATCCCAGAAGCTGAGACCGATTTTCGTCTTCACCAGAATCATTCCCGTTTCCGACATGAACACCAGCTGTGTGAATGCCAGTACCCCGATGAAGAATCTGGATGCTTCAGATACGGATTCGCTGATGAACAGTGCAGGCAGATACATGTCCGCAAAGCCTGCAAGAGAAGCTGGTGCCATGGATTGTGCCACTTCCCTGCTGTATCCTATGAGTTCATAGAGAACCACCAGCGGCGCACTGATGACACTGAAAAACGGGGTGTATTCCGCGATGACCAGTGACAGCGTACCCACTGCCATGATGACGGGAAGAAAGCCCACATAGATGTTCACGATATTCTTCAGTGATTCCACCAGGACATCAAATATATTGGTATAACCAGCCTGCTGAATGGCAGAATCATATGCGTGCTGAAACAGGGTCTTGCCTTCCGGAATGTCCACGGATACGGGTTTAGCCCCTTCGTAGTACTCAGGTGCAAACTTCTTCAGCGGCATTCTGGATGTGATGAAGGCCAGTATGACTGTGATCAGGGCAATGGAGCCATAAAACACCGGGAAGATATGACCAAACCCGAGTTCTTCCGCCACTGCAGAGGCAAAGGCGATGCCCACAATGGAGAAGGAAGTGGCAATGATATAGGCTTCCCTTCTGTTGTAATAGCCTCTCTGATACTGATTGTCCGTCACCACGATGCCGATGGTTCCATCGCCTACAAAGGAGGCTATGGCATCAATGGTGGAATAACCTGGTACTCTGAACAGCTTGACCACTGCAGGTCCCAGAAGAATTCCGATGAATTCCACGATTCCGAAATGAGTCAGTAAAGGCAGTGCAAGGATGCCCACAAAGAATGTGATGTATAGCGTGGTCAGAAGACCACCTTCTCCCGCCATGAGTCCTCCGGTATTCCCATCCAGAATCATGCCGGAAAAGCCGAAGCCTTCAAACCATCTGTTGACGACCATCAGATACAGAAAGGATCCAGCCACGCGCAGCACGACATTCAGTGGGGATGCCTTGAACACTGAATTGAGAAAGTTGCTGCTGGATGTATAAAACATGAAAAGCAGCGTCGCAAGGAGTACGATCCAGGCCACGACCACTGTGAATGTCATGAAGGGATCAAGAATGTTCCCCGTGACGAAATTCACGATATGGGATATGGCAATTTTACTTTCTCCATTGATGGAAAAAGGCATCAGAAAGAATATGAATCCGAAGATGGACAACAAGATGAACTTCAATTTATTAATCATTACTAACCTCCATTTCTTAAGCAGATTATAAAATAACACATCCTGAAAAGCGATGCAATAGATTTCTGCATATTTCTCTGATACTTTGTATAATTATTCCGACACACCCCACTGCGCCTGCTTTTGCGAACACTACTTGCAAGGATCCGCTTTCATACTACTTCAGGCTGATTACAAGGATGTGAATTTTCACTGAAGGTTCTTGAAATCCTCCGGATGCGAAAAGCGCTGCAGCTGATTTTCAATTTCAGCTGCAGCACTTGGATCCATTCTATACTGTTCTTTTCCTTAAACCATTTCACTGGCCAGATCCCAGATGGTGACCATGCCCAGAAGCTTTTCAAAAGGCTTTCCTTTTTCCGTGATGAACACCACTTCCATTCTCTTGTTGCGGTCTCGGGTCGCTTTCAGCCTTTCTTCCAGATCCGCCACCGTCTCATGGCGGGATGCAAACTGAAACACCTCACTGCGATGGGCTTCAAGCTTGGTGTATTCTTCAATATCCTTCATGATAAGCCCTTTGGTCAGATCCACGGAGCCATGATCTTTAAGATAATCGAAGATGCTCTCTTCTGTGAACACTCCTACCAGTAGATCGTTGTAGAGTACCGGAGCATAATTGTAATTCTCCTTGGCCATGATTCTGATGGCTTTCAGTACATCATATCCAGGTTCCAGTGTATAAAGGTCTCCGGTCTTCACCGCCAGCTTATCCAGTGCTTTAGGCGGATTCATCACTTCCATGAGAATCTTCTCATATATCTTCACCTGTTCCAGATGAGGCTCCGCAATGATCTCCATGCCATTTCTACCGAAATCATGCACAATGGCGTTTCGCAGCTCTCCAAAGGAATGGAGCAGTTCTTTGTGTTTCCGGAATGTGGCGTTTCTTTCTGCCATTCCGTGCACACGATGATAATATGTGGTATTCCGGCTATCATTTCCAAGATTCTGTCTCATATACTCATCCAGCTGATTATACGAGGAGATGAACCGGTCTGCATTGGATCTGGCTTCACTCATTTTCTGCACCTCTTTCAATTCGATTCTTTTCTTTATCATAACATAGAACTTCAGACAATGAGCATCGGAATCTCCCTGGTACTGGAGGCAATGCATCATCAGCCCGATGAATATTTCAGGAAGCACTCCTGATCATCTTTATGAAATCATTCACTTCATGCTTCTTCTCTCTTCTCTGAAGAGATACACAGACAACACGAAAACCCACGACAGCAGGGTGAATATATTGATCCGTTCCAAGAGTCCAGAGACTTCAATCCCCTTCGCCATGGATAGGGGTGTGAGTGCTCCTGATAAGGTGATGATCACAGCGCATAAGAGTATGAATTTACCGATTTTTCGATGCTTCTTCTCTTTCCGAAGTCCATACCCTAAGGAAAAACTGGAAAGAAGGGTGCAGAGAACCACAATGAAAGTCACCACCAGGTGCATCACATTCGTAAAATCTGAGATGGACTCTGAAAGATCCAGTGGAAACAGGGAATATCCGATAAAGGAAGTGATCTGCATGAGGATGAAAAAAAAGGATCCCATCACCGCCGCCTTATGGAGGCTTCTTCTTCTCATGAAGCTGAACAGGTAGAAGGAGAAAACAATCAAAAGCACTGCGTAAATCGTCGAGAGTACCCTCGGAATCTCCGCATTAGGAGACCCCTTCGCTGTCAGCTCGCTGATGGTCTGAGTGATGTGACTATAACCTTCCCAAAGTAACCCTCCAAGGATCACATGTGCCGTATAGAAAAGGACACCTGCCGCTCCTGTCAGTGATATGATCTGCCTGAACCTGTCTTCTTTCTCATTTCTCATTTTCCTCACCCCTATCAAATTTCATTTCATGATGCAGTCCTCTGCTCACAATCATCTCATGCAAAGAAGACATACTATCATTTATCTAGCATTTACCCTCTACATTATAATCAATTGCTTTATTCCAGTAAATATAATTTACTGACATTTCAGAATTTTTTTCGCTATCTTCCCCTACCGTACCGGAATCGGACTTTGAAGCATCATAAAAGCTTCTCTGCGGACAGGACCTGAAATTTCACGCATTTCAAGAATCCTTCCGGAAAGAAGCTTTTCCATTTCACTATTTCTGCTGATTCCCGTGTTATCAGCATTCTTTTCAGGCATTGTGCACTGCGTCTGTCTGGGCTTTTCTCCGCCTGCTAACAGCAGCTTGAATGAGACTTCCCGCTTTTCTCTTTCATGGTGCGGTAGAATCGCTTCAGGTTTTCAGGAAGAACATATTCCTTCACTTCCTCTTTATAAGGCGCAGCACCATATACCTCTTTCAGGATGGCATCCACGATCATCGATTTGGGTGGTACCGTATATTCCTGCCCATTATAGTCCCATAAACGACAATCCACCTCATCCCCGCACAGATCTCCACAGGACTCGCAATAGCTCTCCTTCACTTCCATCTGAATGTCATGACCATTGACCCGAATGGTGGGAGAACTCAGGAACTGATATTTTCTTGCCAGCTCCTCATTTCGTACATGCACTTTACTGACAAGCACTTTTTTCCCAGATGCTTCCAGCACTTTTGAAACATCATAGAACGCCGCATCAAGGACTTCCTCTGTTCCCTGACATCTTGTGCAGACGCTCAGATCAAGATAGAGAAGCTCTATGGCAATCACATTCTCCTGAGGCGCTGAAACTTCTTCTTCCCCGCAGCAGCCAGGTTTACAGCCGCATCCCCCGTTACTCCCTGGAAGGAGCATCTCGGTGGCTACCTGTTCCTCAAGGCCCAGAACCTTATAGACCGCTTCACGGATAGCCTTGGCTGGAATATCTTCATACTCTGCTCCGTCATAGAATACACTTCTGCAGTAGGATTCCTGCTTCAGCAGTGTAGAACAGGAAGCACAGTAATTCTCCGATACACTGATATCCAGTATTTCTTCCATGGGCATCCCATCAAACAGGATGGTATTGGAGTGCATGAGGGCACTGCCATTTAATTTCGTGTCCGTCCATTCGATCTTCACACCTTCTGACTCCAGTTTCCTGTTCAGCCGTTTCACTTCCGCATGGAGATTCTCTCCGGTATCATAGCATCGATCACAGGTCTCCCCGTCAACATCAAGGTGTCTCCATTCAATATTCAAAGTCTTCATTTTATACCTCCCTAAGCCGTCTGTTCAAACTTCTATACTATAAGACGGGGAAGTTCAGAAAAAGACCCGCATCAATCACATTTTCTGCAGATATATTTTTCCTTCTGACTGTCCTTCTTCACAAGCTCTATGATATTGCCCTGGTGGTCCGTTTGGACTTCGCAGCATTCCAGCATGGTTTTCTTGAGCTTTCTTCGCGCTCGCTGCACTCTGTTTTTTGCTCCGGAATAACTCAGACCCCATTTTTCTCCCAGATCATTCTGGGGAACGCCTCTGAAGTCACTCTGAATAAGGGCATCCTTGTACGTATCCGGCAGAAGTTCAGCCATTTCAAGAAGGCAGGCTGCTGTCTCACGGTTGTAGTTGGTTTCTTCAGAAACCGGATCCAGTTTACTTAAGGCTGTTTCCATATCTTCCAGATAGGTCACGCTGTCTTTTCTCCGGTAGAAATCATAAATCACGTTGGTCGCAATGCGATACAGCCAGCTTTCCATATTTTCGACTCCTGCAATCTTTGCTTCAGATTGAATAATCCTGAAACCCACTTCCTGAAAGAGATCTTCCGCTTCAAATGCGTCTGACACTCTACTTCTGATGTATTTCCTGATCTTTGTATCATATAGTCCCCATAATTCTTCCTGTAACAGAACAATCACCTCCTAAAGGACAGATGACTCTGAATAATCCATACTCGTCAGCTGCGCTTAAGTTCGAGCATCATTCATGTCTATTTTCCGACAATCCGGAGTCTTCTGATTAGTACAATTCTAATGATTCGGCTCGTCCATGTCAACAGGTACAAGTTTCTATGAACCTGCTGCGATCATCATGGAGTTCAGTTAAAAGGAGAGATTGCAACTTCTCCTCTGAATTTCGTTTCATGCACTCATAAAGACAGCAGGACAAAAATCCTGCTGTCTTACCATTGCCCGGTTTCAGTGAAATCATCCACCGTTCTTCTGATTGCGTGACTGCTGTTTCTCTTCATAGCTTTGCGTCTGTTCCTGATTTCCAATCGGCTCCTCCGGTTTCTCCTGTTCGTTTTGCTGCATCTGTGTCTGGTTCTGGTTCTGGATTGCTTCCTGTTCCTGGTTCTCCGATCCAGCATCCTTTCCATCAGATTCTTCGTTATTTTTCACCATTATCTGATTCTGTTCTTCATTTTTCATCTGCGTTGTTGTCTGCTGCTGTACTGCTGTGATAGAAGTCTCTTGATTCTGAAGCATTTCCCCTTCTTTCACCTGCTGCCCCTCACAGTCAGGCGCGCAGTCTTCTGCTCTATCCCTCTCCCTAAGCTGATCTTTTTCGTAATCAGGCTCACATTCTTCATTCCTGTCTCTCTCTCTTGCCTGATCTTTTTCATAGTCGGGATCGCAGTCATTATTTCTGTCCTGGTCCCGCACCTGATATTTTTCTTGATCGGGGTCACAGTCCAGCAGTCTGTCTCTGTCTTGCAGTCTTTCCCTATCAAGTGCAGGTTCCTCAGTATCTGACAGCATCATTTCTTTCGCTTCTGTCTTCAGCATCTCCATGTTTTTCAGTTCTGTCTGCATTTCCACACCACTGGTGTTCTCTACTCTGGCTCGCTCAGAAGTGGCTGCAACTGCTGTAAGCGAAGAGACGATGAATATCGCTGCTGTTGCCATGGGTATTATGATTCTTTTTTTCATTTCTATCACTTCTCCTTTCTTCGCTTTCATCATAGAATTGAGTTGTGATAGAAATGTGATAGAAACAGCAAGGAATTGTTAACTCATCTATTATCATTGATCTGGAACCAGAAAACAGTTCCTTCTCCTTGTCTGCTTCTTACCCCATAAGTCGCATGGTGTGCCTCAAAAATGCTCTTCACAATGGATAGACCCAGTCCTGAACCCAGTATCTTTCTTTTCTTGATTCCTTTGGTCCGGTAATATCTCTCCCAGATCATCGGAAGCTCATTTTCCGGAATGCCCATCCCCTGATCACTGATTTCAATCTGAATCACACCTTCATTTTTCATTGCCATGATTTTCACGGTTCCGCCTTCTGGCGAATAATTGATCGCATTTCGCAGCAGATTCTCCACTGCCTGCTGCATAAGTCCATAATCGGCTCTGCCCTGTAAGGGACCAGGCAGATCATATTCGATTCTGATATTGCTCTCTTTAACAAGCAGCTGATACTTATTCACCAGTTTCTGAAGCAGTTCAGCAAAGTCAAATTCCGTAAATTCAGGAAGAACGCCTTCAGAGGTCATTCTCGAATAATCCAGTATATCATTCACCATGAAGCCTAATCTGTCTGCCTCACTGGAAATCACTTCAAGCTGCTTCTCTCTTTTCTCCTTGTTATCTCCCGTGACATCTCGAATGATCTCCGCATATCCCCTTATGACAGAGATGGGCGTCCGAAGTTCATGAGAGACATTCTCCACAAACTCCTTTTTCATCTTCTCGGCTTTTTCCAGCTTTTCAGCCATGACGTTGAATGTCCTGCCCACATTCCCCACTTCATCTCTGCTTTTCATCACCACTCTAGTATCAAGGTCTCCTGCACCAATGGCTTCAGCCGCTTCACTGAGATTCCGCAGAGGTCTTGAAACTGTCACGGCGACAGCAGATGATGCGACTCCTGCCACAAACAGGATGAAGAGAATGGAGAGGAAGATGACAAGAGAAATAAGATCCACGATATTATCAATTTCCGCCAGTGGAAGCGCAACCATCGCTTTATAGGAATTGTTCTGCATGGAAGTGAATGGCACTGAGAAGATCAGCAGTCTGAATCCGTACTTCGGGTGCAGTGTCTCCACAATTGTCGGGTCACCATCATCGACATCTTCCATCATGGTTTCCCTGATTTCTCCTTCCGGAATGAACTGAAATTCATCGAAATTTTCCTCATTTATCAATGGCTCTTGAGTACTTTCCGGTTTGTCTCCCTCTGTTTCCTCGTCTGTAACGGGTATATCCTCGGGGATTTCCTTATCCTGCTGTCTGTTCTCTTCTACTGATCCTTCAAGCGCTCCTTCACCTTGGCCTTCCACGTCTCCCTGATGCGCATCTTCATTCTGACTGCTCTCAGCCGGTTCTTTCTGCCCCTTGTCTTCACCTTGCAGTTCCTCACCTTGACCAGCTCCTGCACCTGAATCTTCGATAGGTGCGCCCTGCAATGCTTCAACTGTATTTCCATCTGTTTCTTTTGTGATTCCCAGCCCATCTTCCCCTTGGAGCGGCTGTATCACTTCTCTGTTATCTCCCAGGTTTTTCATGAATGTCACCTCGTAATCACTCATGACATCCATACTCTCATACTGGGTTCCTGTATTCTCGCCTGTCACATATATGGTTTTCCCATCCTTGTTCACAAGCTCCATACTGAGGTTTCTCCTGTAGGCTAAACCATCCATCCTGAAATAGAGCTCTTCTGCCTGCTCTTCATCAAATCCCTCCGCTATCTGAAGCACATCACCGGTTATGGATTCGGTGAGTCTCTTAAGATACAGATCTTCCAGAAGAAACATCTGGAATCCAAGGATCAGAAAACAAAGCAATAAGACCACAGACATGATACCGATCCATATTTTATGTGAAATCTTCTTCATGGCTATCCCTCCACCAGAAACTTATATCCAGTCCCCCATACAGTAACCAGTAAATCCCTGTAGGGCCCAATGCTTTCTCTGAGCATTTTGATATGGGTATCCACTGTTCTGGTATCCCCCAGATAATCGTAGCCCCATACAGCCTCAAGAATCATCTCTCGGCTGAGTACAACTCCTTTGTTTAGGATCATATACTCCAGTAATTCATATTCCTTTCTTGTAAGTTTCACCTTTTCTCCATCGACTGCGACATTTCTTGACGCGAAATCCACGGAAAATCCTTTATGCATGAATCCGGATAGCTGGGTTTTTGCATCCATCTCCTCATTTCTGCGTAAACCTACTCTCACTCTAGCAAGAAGTTCTTTGGGGCTGAAAGGCTTTACCACATAATCGTCCACACCTAAATCGAACCCTTTCAATCTGTCCTCTTCAGCGCTCATGGCGGATAGAATGATTACAGGAATCGTTGAGATTCTTCTTATTTCTCTCAGCACCTTCCACCCATCCACTTTGGGCAGCATGATATCAAGAATCACAAGATGGAAGTGTTTCTCGGAGAACAGTTTCAGCGCTTCCTCCCCATTGACTGCACCCGTCACCTCCAATCCGGCAGCGCCAAGGTACTCTTGCACAATATCCATAATATCCAGGTCATCTTCCACCAGGAGTATCTCCTGTGCGTCCATAGTCTCCCCTCCCACCTGATCTGATGCCGAGCATCAGCTGAATCTTCCCTCTACGTAAAGCATTGCATTATTTCACATTTTCATCATAGGTCAGAAATGTGATGATACTGTGTGAAAACAAGGAACTTGATGTGAACGAGAAATATTTCAGAAGATTTATATTCATGCGGGATGTATGACTGGAACTGAAAATTAAATGCCCGATTACGCACTCTTCCATCAGGCGCTGTCTGGGATGCCACTGACCAGATCCGACGTCTTCTATTCTAGAGGGGATGAACCTCACGAAAAAAACAGGAACTCCTGAAAAAGCGTAACCTCATCCGCTTCTTTCAAGGGTTCCTGTTTCATGTTCCTCTTTCATTCTGAGATGCAGCTTTACATCTTCATCCCTGCGATGTTCTTTGTGTAGATTTTCAATAGGCTAGAAGAACATCTCTCCTGCCTTATATCCTTCCGGCAGTTCTTCCTCACTTAGAAACTGAACGCTGTCATCTCTAAGGATCGGCAGAAACGCTTCAAATGGTGTTCTTGCAAACTCGCTGACATAATCGCTTGCACCGAACCACTTGCCTTCCTTGCTGCTGAGATTGAGATTTCTCGCAAACTTCGTATGGTTGGAGCAGTCATGGACAGCAAGATCCCAGCCTTCCTCATCCGCGGTCTTCATGAACTTCAGAGTCAGTTCTCTGCTCCAGATGGGAGAAATATAGCCATGTCTTGCGATGTACATGTTCTCACCTTCATAGTTGCCGATGTTGTTTTCATTAAGGTGGAGCTCTGCACAGTTGATGAAGTCCAGTTTCGTATCCAGAATTCTATCCTTCTTCTTCATGAAGGCATCAAAGAACTCCGGTGTCATAGGTGTTTCAATCCCCACATTCTTTATGTACTTCTTTGCGATTCTGATGTTCTCGATGACCTTGTCGGAACAGGCTGCTGCACCCAGATTGAACCTGATTTCATCAAGTCCCGCTTCTCCAAGGGCTTTCAGATTCTCTTCCGTCGCCAGGGTACCGTTGGTGTAGAGATGCTGATAGATCTTCGCTTCTTTGAATCTACCTACTATGGAATAATACTTCTCGATTTCCATGAAAGGCTCCAGGTAGACATAGCAGACTCCTGTAGGTTTTCTGTATGTGGAAAGAAGAAGGTCGATATCCTTCTCGTAGAACTTGGTTCCGCCAATTTCCCACATGCCTTCTCCCACCGGAGGAATGTTGTCCAGTTCTCCGTAGTTATAACAGAACTTGCACTCGATGTTGCACCTGTTGGTCTTTCTGATGGCACTGAGGCCAGTGCCCAGAAGACAGGATTTGCATCCCTTAGGAAACTTTTCATCCTCTCCCACATAGAGCGTCCTTTTCGCAAGATTCTTGAGACCTGGAATCTCATCCATGAGCCTGTTGTTTCTTTCTTCTATGGCTTCCTCGATCTGCGCGAAGGTCGCATAGACGATCTCCTGCTGCCGGATCATAAGCTCTTCTTCTCCTGGCAGCATGGCGAAAAATTCAAACCACTGCAGCGCATCTTTCTTTGATATTTTCATCTGGTCCTCCCATTACTGATACTGAAAATGTGTACTCATCTTCATTCTATCTGTTTCCAGTTTTTCATTTTACGCTCTGGATGATCCGATATGCATGATTCTTGTTCAGGAAGAATCCGGTATCCAGAATTTCATGTGGATCCTTCATTCGTTCCCTCGTCATCCGAAGTCTATACTGATTGTAAGGAGTATCGGAGAAAATATCAAACTAATTATTTTTTCCTTGTCACTTTCTGTGCACTCCGTTATTTTTCTGCCAGAAAATCCACTTCCTCTTTTCGCACCCATTCTTTTCTTCCTTTGCGGGAATCAAACCCTGAGGCGCAGTCCCGGTCCTATTCTCCTATCTAGTTTACAATCATCTGAATCATGAAAAGAGACAGGAAATGCAGCTGCACTTCCTGTCCCTTCTTTCCTTATAAGCTGTTGACCAGCACTGTCTTTCTGTAGGAAGCCGTATGCCCGTAGATCTCCTGCGTGATGGGATTGCTTTTCCTCTTTCTCACCGTGTAGAGCATATAGGCGAAGACACCCAGGTTGAACACAAAGGATGTGACACTTAAAGCCATAAGACCCGCTTCCGTATAGGTGGGCAGAACCTTGAAATAGGATGCCGCCTGGAAATCAACGGACAGACTGAACATGGCATAGAGGGATAGGATCTGCGCTCTATGCTGCAGCCACGCACCTCTTTTGAACACATATTCCGCAATGATGGCTGCAATGAGGATCCCGAACCCCGCATAGAGAGACCGGGTGGAAATGCAGTTGTACACATAGGCGAAGTTCCATAGGGTGTAGCCGATGACATACATCCAGGTCATGTCCGGCCAGATCATGTCTCTGGAGCGGTCCTTGGATACTCTGATTCCCACAAACCCTGTAAGGGTCACGATGGTGAGTATTCCAGCCAGGGCATTGAGTATGTTCCAGGTTCCTCCAAGAACCAGAATTCCCCCTTCATCCACCGTCAATGTCTTATACGTGGCATAGACCTGAAACTCACGATAGACCGCTTCCGCTATGTTGATGGACAGGATGGCTGCCGGGAAATAGGCAGCGAACTTCTTCTCTCCGAGCTTTGTGAATCGGATCAGAAGAAAGCCGTAGACGCCGATGAGCGCAGAGACCACCTTCACCCATCCGAACCAGGTATTGCCCGTGGGTGAGCCCAAGGGTCCGTAGAACACCAGCACCGCAAGCACCACCGGCAATGCGCAGAAAAGCACCACAGACATCATTTTCGATCTTCTTGCGATTTCGTTCAGCAGGAGAAACACACCGATAAACCCGACCAGCGCTGCAAATCCGTCCAGACCCATTCCTTCATACAAAAAACCCATTAAAATTCCCCCTTTTTCAGTAAGCGACGATTTCTTTGATGTTGAATTCCTGTCCTGAGATCAGATGAAACCCATCTGATCCGCAGGAAGGACATATTCTTCTCTGTTCCACCACATTGTATTCTTCCTGGCAGACACGGCATTTTCCCATGGCAGGCAGTGTCAGGATTTCAAGTTTCGTCTCTTCGTAGTCCGTTTCACTGACCGCTGCAGGATAGCATTCCTCAATAAACCTGGGTATGGCCTGGGACAGCTGCCCGATTTCAAGCACGATCTTATCCACTTTCGTCAGCCTGTTTTCAACCGCAAACCGGTCCACCACTCTGATCACCTCATATACGATTCCTAATTCATGCATGGATGCACCTCACCTGCTACCTTGTTTCCACGAAGGGATTGATTCTGTTCAGTGTGATTTTCACTTTTCGTTTCACTGCGTTTTTCAGCACCGCTTTCGGCAGATCATCGATTTCAAAGCCTTTGACGTCATACACCCTTTCAAGACTGATGGCATCGAATCTGCATCGGAGTGTACAGGCACCGCAGCCCACACACAGATACGGATCCACCTTGGTTGCTCCGCAGCCGAGACATCTTGCCGTCTCTTTCCGGATCTGTTCTTCGGTGAGCACACCTCTCAGATCCTTGAAGGTGGTTTTAGAAATTCTACCATCCACATGAAGGGTTCTCTGACGCTCGGTACCATCGTAATCCATGCCTTCCTCCAGGTTCTTCTTGTTCAGCATGATATAGGAGTGATTGTCGCGACCAAAGACCAGAGACTGTCCTTTCTGAACAAAGCGATGGATGGATACCGCCGCTTCCTTTCCAGCTGCGATGGCATCGATGGCAAGTCTAGGTCCGCTGGCCACATCCCCTCCCGCAAAGATGTCCGGCTGTGAGGACTGCAGCGTGGTCGGATCCACCATAATGGTATTTCTGCCCGTCAGCTTCACATCTTCTCCTTCGAAGAGATGCCCATAATGATAGGTCTGACCCACGGACAGGAGCACATGATCGCAGGACACATAAAGCGTCTCCTCTTCATCAAACTGAGGATGGAATCTTCCCTGGTCGTCGAAGGTGCTTGTGCATCGCTTGAATTCAACGCCCGTGACTTTTCCGTTTTCGTGAAGAATCCGGGTGGGTCCCCAGGAGTTGCTGATCTGAATCTCTTCGGAGAGTGCTTCTTCCACTTCTTCTTCATGTGCAGGCATCTCTTTTCTGCTTTCAAGGCAGAACAGCTCCACTTCGCTCACTTCCTTCAGTCGTACAGAGCTTCTTGCCACATCGATGGCTACATTTCCGCCCCCGATGACCACAACTTTTCCCTTCAGGCCGGTTTCCTGAGACAGATTGGTTTTTCTCAGAAAATCCACTCCGCTCATGACTTCTTCGGCTTCTTCTCCCGGAATGCCCAGCATTCTGCCCGATGACGCGCCGATGGCTATGAAGAAAGCATGGAATCCTCTGCGTCTCAGCTCTTCTATGCTGATGTCTTTTCCGACTTCGACACCTGTCTCAAATCGGACTCCCATTTCACGAATGACGTCGATTTCCGCCTCCAGCACATCTTTTTCCAGCCTGTAGGAAGGAATGCCTAAAGTCAGCATCCCGCCGAGTCTCTTCTCCTTCTCGAATACAGTGACATCGTAGCCGTCCAGCGCAAGGTCGTAGGCGCAGGTGAGTCCGGAAGGACCCGAACCGATGATGGCGATTTTCTTGTCGCTGTAATCATGTCTCTTCCCAGGAACAAATCTCGTGTCAGCGCTTAGATCCTTTTCCGCGATGAACTTCTTGATGTCATCCACGGCCACCGCCTCATCGAAGTCCCCTCTTGTGCAGTCCTCCTCACAGAGTCTCGGACAGATGCGTCCGCACACCGCAGGCAGAGGATTGTGCTTTTTGATGAGCTCCAGCGCTTCGGTGTATTTCCCCTGTGAAGCCAGCTTGATGTACCCCTGTACAGGAATATGGGCTGGACATTTGGTGATGCAGGGTGCAGTCCCTGAATCCAGTGTGTTTTTCCGGTTGATTCTGTAATCACTGTTCCACTTGTCTTCCTTCCATTCGGTGTTTCTCGGGGTCACTTTTGTGATCACTTCATCAATCGGTGTCTTGGAACAAAGCTTCTGTCCCAGACGCAGTGCGTTTGTCGGACAGACATCCACGCATTCTCCGCAGGCTACACATCTGCTTTCATCGATGACGGATCTGTAATTGGACCTGACGATGTCGTTGTTCAGGTACTCATTGGCCAGTCTCATGGCATAGCATCCGCATCCGCAGCAGTTGCAGATGGCATGGGTATGCCCTGGAGAATCAAGGTTCGGCAGAGAATGCATGAGTCCGTTGTCCTCCGCTTTTCGGATGATCTCAAAAGCCTCTTCCCTGGTGATTTCCCGCCCTCGTCCTGTCTTGATGTAGTACTCCGCCGCATGGTCCAGCTGAATGCACATGTCTTCTTTCAGATGTCCGCAGCCCTCATGCATGGCTTCACGGGAAGTTCTGCAGGAGCAGTCCGATACGGAAAACATATGGGCTTCCTCCAGATACCTGGAGATTTCCTCATAGGTGGCTCTTTTCGTGTTTCCGTCTATGGAGCGTTCGATGGGCACCACTCTCATGGGTCCACCCCCCACAGGCATGATGCCTGCAGCCATGGGTCCTTTTTTACTGCCGAAGTAGTAGAATGCTTCTGCAACTTCCGGATGCTTTGCCACGATCTCCCTGTTGTTGTTGATCATTTCCAGATGTCCAGGAACAAAAATATCATGCCAGTAAACATCGGTTCCATCCACCGTATTCCAGAACGTGACACCGGTCCAGGCCAGATGCTTCAGCGCTTCCTTCACGTTCTCGAGGGGGTGCCCGCAGGAGGCTGCAATGTCCTGCGCACTCTTTTTCTCCCTGAAGGACACATGCATGGCCACTTCCGCCTGAAACGGCGTCAGAATCGATGCCAGGGCATAGTACTCCGGTCCGAAGGGAATGGCCTCGCGGCTGGTTCCCGCTTTGGTTCTACCGATTTTGTTGGCCAGATCCAGTATTTCCTGTCTGTAGGCTCTGCCGTCCACATCCGCCCAGTTCAGGGCGAACTGGAACCGTTCTGATTTGTTGAAGTTTGTCTTTTCCGTCTTTTTCGTCATCAGTTTTCTCCTTTCATCTGCTGCTTCACCCAGGTTGTCCATTCCTTTATGCCTTCACCGGTCTTTGATGAGATGGGAAAGATCCTGATATCCGGATTCAGTTCCCGCACCCTTGTCTCCAGCACGGACAGATCGAAGTCGAAATAGGGCATGGTATCGATTTTGCTGATGAGCAGCGCATCCACCTTGGCGAAGATCATAGGATACTTCAGCGGCTTGTCATCCCCTTCTGGTACGCTCAGAATGGCGATGTTTCTCATGGCCCCCGTATCGTATCCCACCGGACAGATGAGATTCCCTATGTTCTCCAGAAACAGCAGATCCAGATCTTCTATGCCGATTTCATCTACGCCTGCCCTGGCCATGGTGGCATCAATGTGGCATAAGCCCCCTGTATGCATCTGCACCGCCTTTGCTCCGGCATTCTGAACGGTTCTTGCATCCACATCGGAATCCACATCCGCTTCGATGACACCGATGTTCATCTCGTCTTTCAGCGCCTTTATGGTTGCAACCAGTGTAGTGGTCTTTCCGCTGCCTGGTGAAGACATGACATTGATCATGTATGCCTTCTTCTCCCGAAGCGCCGCTCTTGTTTCATCCGCCACCATCTTATTGTCTTCATGAATATTCTTCCTGATGGAGAACACTTTCAGTTCATTCATAAACTCACCCCTATCCTTATTTCAGGTTGATTATATCAATGCCTTTCAGGTGCCACAATAGAGCGGATTGTCTGAAATTTAACACAAAAAATACTTTAGCGAAGTGTGTACACCCTCTCTCTGTTTCTTTCATCAGGCCGCTCCAGAGGGAGATGTAAACAGTTTGCCAAAGTAAAATATTTTTCATCAATTGTAATACCTACACCTGTATGTTAAAATTTTAATTATATTCGCATGATAAGAAATGGCAGGTGATGAAAATGGATGCAAAGAAGAAATACGAAATTCTCACAGAAGGTCAGAAGGAAGGCGTTTCTCTCACATGCCGCACATACGGCATATCAAGAACGCTCTATTACCGATGGCTTAGCCGCTATAAAGCTAACGGCATGAAAGGTCTTCAGACAGGCAGAATGGCCAAGGCTCCCGCCAACCTCACCGATGAAGAGACATCAGATCAGGTTCTTGGCCTCATCAGAAGCTACCCTTCCTATGGACCAAGAGAAATCTGCTACCTTCTGGAGGACTACGGAAAGAAGATCAGTGAATCCTGTGTCTATAACATCATGAGAAGACATGGACTCTCCACCAGAGAAAAACGCTTGCGCTTCGCGAAGAAGAAATCCGGTCCGCTTCTTTTCAGTCTGCCCCCTCTTCATTCACTGAAAAGCGGTGAGTGTCTTCTATTCTTTCTGACACCCTGCGCCAGCCACAAGGAGACCGGCATGGTCTATGCTTATACACTCATGGATTATAAAAGCAGAATCGCCTGCACAAGATTATACACTGAACTTTCCGTCTCCTGTTTCATCGATCTTCTCACCGCAGCTGCAGTTCCTGTGGCCCACAGCCTGGATCTCCGTCCAAAGTATCTTTGCTTTTCTGAAGGAAAGGCGCTGTACGAAAAGAACCGCCATGACTTCTCAAGCGGAATTCATGAAATACTCCAGTCCAGCGGATTTGATATGACGCTTTTCTTTCTGGAAGAGGATGATCTTCTGAATTCGGATTTCAAGACGCTTAAAAATGAGTATTACAGAGTATGTCTGGCTTCCATGATGCCGCTCTTTCTTTCAGATGAACCCCTTGACCAGATCAAGCTCCATCTGCAGAGAAGAATCAGAAGCTACAACATTCAACTGAAAATAAGCTATGAAGGGCTTGTGATGTCGCCCACGGAATATCACAGTCATGTCACAGGCAGCAGCCGGATTCTGCCACTTTGGGCCTACATTGACCGGATCTATTAAGGGGAGGTAAACGAGTATGCATGTAGCCATCATCGGAGGAGGATTCAGCGGCCTTACAGCTGCCTATCTTCTGGAGAAGAAAGGAATCAGTGTGACAGTCTATGAAAAGGAAGCCAGCCTTGGTGGACACTGTCAGACAGTAAAACAGAAAGCCCTCCCTGTGGAGATGGGTACCGCTTTCTGTTTCAGCGAATCGATCCAGGAGCTGCTCCTTTCCCTGAATGTTCCTTATACAGAGCGGTTCACCTATCGTCATTTCCTGGATGAGAACCATCAGAAGACAGAACACCTTTCCCCTATGGAGGTTCCACTGCTTCTGGAAGAGCTTGAGCGGCTGAAAAGCATCCTGGCGTCCTACTTCATCCCAGCAGAAAGCACGGATTATTTCATATCGAAAGAGCTGATGATTCCTCTGGGGGAATTTCTTAGAAATCATAACCTGAAGTACATAAGCGCGGTCATGACGCCCTATCTTTCTTCCTACGGCTTCGGAAACAGTGAAGAAATCATGGCATATTACGCTTTCAACATACTGAATCTTACCACCATCCATTCCTTCATCAGGGGAGACAAGCTCCTCTTCATAAATGAGGGGGTATCAGAGATCATCCGAAAACTCAGCGAGCAGATCAGTGACATCCGCTACAATGCGGATGTCAGAGAGATTCTGCCCGGGAACGGAAAAGTAAAGATCACCACTGCCTATGAGGAGACGGACTATGACAAAGTGCTTCTTGCGGCAATGCTTCCGCCTGACATCCTGAAAGACGGTTTTCTCAGCGACTTCATGAATAAACTGGAGTGCAATCCCTATGTGAGCTGTGCCTATGAAGTGGCAGATCGAAACATCGCCACCACCTACTACCGGTGCAACTTCGATGAAAAAGAACGGATTCAGTTCTTTCATACTCATAAAGAGAAAGATAAGACCGTGATTGTGGCCTATGCCTACGGGAATCTTCATGATGCGCTGATCAAAGGCATCACCGAAGACATCCGAAAATCAGGTGTGAAGATCCGGCACCTGATCACCGCCAGACAGTGGCAGATCTTCCCGCACATCAGTCCGCAGCATCAGAAGGAAGATCTGTATGGAGAACTGAAAGCATACCAGAAGACATCGGATATCCACTTCATCGGATCCCTCGTGTCGAAGCCGGCTCTCTCCAGTCTGTATGCTTCAGTGAAGAAATTCGTGAACGAAACATTTTAAGAAAGTCCATAGAAACTCCATTCTGCATCGACAGCAAATAAGGCTCCTGAAACTGATTCATGAACCAGTTTCAGGAGCCCTATGTTTTTCATAGCTTTTTCAAAATCAGGACAACATCAATAATTCTGTCCTTTTTACGTGGATCAGGTCATGCTGAACTCCGTACCGGAGATCTTCTGATCAAACATCTTCTTTGCCACACTTGCAAGATGTGCCCCAGCTTCAGAAGGATTGATGCCGTTTTCGTGGATATTGGATATCACATTTCTTCCTGCTTCTGACATCCCCACTTTTCCCTTATAAGTCATATATGCACTCATAGAAGTATACGTGGACAGTCCGGGCCTTTCCCCTATGAGCATGATTGTGACCTTCGGGTCAAGAATCTCTGTGATCACGTCCATGGAGGGGACTCTCGCATATTTGACGTAGATCGGTGTACCCGCTGAAAGACCTTCTATCTTGAGGCCCTGCATGAGAGACGCAAAGAGATCATTTGTATTATAGGCCATAGCGGTACTGGATAATCCCTCTGATAGTATGATCTGCACATCCGCATTCTTCTTGCAGTTGTCCGCGATCTTCTTCTTCATCTCATCGGTGAAGAGTCTGCCTAGATCTGGTCTGGACAGATATTCATCCTTATCGATACATCGTGTCTGAGTCATGAACATACCGTTTTCTTCCGCCAGATCCTCTGGCGCCTCAGAAAGCGCCGCATCGTATGCTCCGGCATGATCCACCAGCATCCTCAGATAAGCACTTGTCTTATATCTGGGGCCGCTTCTGCCCAAACCCATTCTTGCATCCGTTTTCTTCTTGATGCGAAGAAACTCAGCCGCGTTTGCCGGATTCTCAATGCCAAGATACAGTCTGTAGTCATCCTGCCTGATATCCGGAATCATATCCTCATCCGATGAAACTTTTCCATGACTGGTGTTTTCTTGTTTTCTGCTCTCTTTCAGACTTCCGTTTTCTTTACCTGCAGTTTTCTCTTTGTTTTCAACATTATTATCGTCGCTTTCCTTGATCGAACTTAAAACCCGCTCAATGATCACTCTGATCTGTTCATCATTCATTCTGATTTCCCCCTATGCTTATAAGAAAATGGATCCGTCACCGGCCAATGGCGTCAGCTTTCCGTTCTCATCCATGAGTCCCTTCTTCATCATCCATTTATGAAATTCCGGCGCAGGTTTTCTGTTCATCAGCTCACGCAGACAGGCATCATCATGAAAACTGGTGTCCTGATACGCAAGCATCACATCATCCCCCTGGGGAATGCCCATGAAGAAATTCGCACCTGCCATGGTCAGTAGCATGGTTCCGATCTGCTGATCGTCCATATTGATCGGTGTATGGTTCGTAAAGCAGGGAGCCATTCCCATGGGCAGTCCCATGAGTTTCCCCATGAAGTGGTCTTCCAGGTTGCCTCGGATCATTTCCTTTCCATCATAAATGGTCTCGGGACCGATGAATCCGGTGACATTATTGACCATGAAAGGATCGAAATATCTGGCGAAACCATAGGTTCTGGCCTCCAGCGTCATCTCATCCACGCCTTCGTCCGCATTGACCGATACCTCTGATCCTTGTCCGGTCTCGAAATAGAGCAGATTCGGACCCGAACTGATTCCATTCTCATAGGCTACCTGATAGGCTTCGTGAATCAGTTTCTTCGTGACACCGAAATTGTCGTTGGTCTTTTCCGTGCCCGCAATGGACTGGAAAATCATGGACAACGGTGTTCCTTTTCTCATAGCCGCCATTTGGGTGGTGATATGGGAAAGAACGGTAATCTGGGTAGGAATTTCATGTTTCATGACAAATTCGTAGAGCTTCTGGGCAATACGATTGGTACTCTCATAGTTGTCTTCCACCGGATTGATGCCGATGCACGCATCTCCGGAGCCGAAGGAGATGCCCTCCATGACCCCCATGATGATGGTTTCCGGATTGTCCGTGGTGCTGTTTGCCTGAATTCGGAAGGAAAGGGTCCCCGGATGTCCGATCTCCGTGTTGCAGCGGGTGATCTTATGAATCTTGCTTGCACCATAGACCAGGTCCATGCTGCTCATGATTTTAGCCACCGCAGCGGCCACCTCACCACTGATGCCTCGGGACATTCTTTTCAGATCTTCATTGGTGGTTCTGTGATCCAGAATATATTCTCTGAGTTCTCCGATGGTGGTGTTTCTTATACGCTCGTAGGTCTTCTTGTTCATGCCGTCCAGATTCACTCTGGTGACTTCATCTTTCTCATAGGGCACTGTGGGGTTTTCCACCAGGTCTCCTATGGTCATTTCAGACAGAACGATTTTCGCCGCAACTCTTTCGGTTTCATCATTGGCGGCGATTTTCTGAAGACGGTCTCCAGACTTCGGTTCGTTGGCTTTGGCAAGTACATCCTTGATATCTCTGAATTGGTGAACATTTCCATTAATGACTGTTTTCAGTTTCATAAGCTACTCCTTGTATGATGTATTCAATCTGACTGCTTTCTATCATCACATTTGACTGACCAGTCTCATCAGCATCCGCATCCTCTCAAACGGAACGCATTGCCTAGAACCGTGCATACTCCATCCATTCCTCTTATGCACCTGTGAACCCCCCCTCTTCTTTTTCTGAACATGAAATATGTCCTAATGATACTTTCAGTCTCCACTTGCATGATATTTCCCCTTGGTTTAGCAAGGAAAGAATCTCAAAAAAAACTCATAGAATCAATATTCTATGAGCTGCTTAGTACAAATATGTCATTTCCTATACTATGTGACATCATTGTATCAATTGTTGAATTTTCTGTCAATTAATATGTAAAGGTATTCATCTATTTCCGAGGGAGAATACCATCCTATACTACGGCATGAAAAATCCAGGTGGAAGATTCTCCCGTCACGCCTACCATCGGATATTATTCTTCTTCGGATTCATCCAGAAACGCCTTCAGATAGACCGCACTGGAACGCGTCATCTCCAGAGAAAATTCGGACATGTATTTCCGCTCACAGAACTTTCTCATGTATTCATCGTAGTCAAACGTTTCACTTCCTGATCGCTTCGCAAACATTTCTCTATGCTCCACAGGTGTCAGCCTTCTATAGTGATTTTCATGAACAATGTACTCCTTCTCAAACCTTACAGGTTTTCCCCTTTCCTTCTGCTTCGCTTCGGGATAGCCCAGAACCAGCATGGTGATGGGCACAACATAAGCATCCAGATCAAGCAGTTTTCTGACCTCTTCCACATTCTCCAGGATGTCTCCGATGTAACAGGACCCAAGGCCAAAGGACTCTGCTGCTGTGACCGCATTCTGCGCTGCGATCACCGCATCCTGAATGGATAGAAGAAGATCTCCGGCTCCTGGCTTTCTTGCTGTAAGACCTGCTTCCTCATAGGCATCCATCCACCTTCTTGAATCTGCAAGAAAGATGAAAACTAGAGGCGCTTCTGCAATGAACCTCTGATTGTCGCAGGTGATTGAAAGCTTCTTCTTCAGCTCTTCATCTGTCACGTCAATGATGCTGTAGAGCATCTGATTCCCCGCTGTAGGCGCCTGAAAGGCGGCATGCAGCACTGCTTCCTTGATGGAGTCCTCTACGCTTCTCTTTTCAAAGACTCTTACGGATTTACGGCTTAAGAGTGATTCATAGATCTGATTCATTCCATTTCCCCCATTTCATTGATCATTAGGACTTTTATTCTCATCTGGTTTTTTTGATGCTTCATGTTCCAGGGCATCCAGCATGGACTTTCTGAAGAAGTCCAGGTCCATATCGTAAAATACCCTGCAGTTGGGTTTCTTTTCCTGATTCTTTCTGTTGTCCACATAGCTCATCCCCCGGGTGATGCCTTCTCTAGTATCGATTTCCACATACTGATCCTCATAGATGAACTTTTCCGGGTTCGTCAGTGCAAGGATCGCACAGGGATCATGGATGGCTGCATCCTTCGCAATGTAGGAAGAAAGAATTTTCACACTGAAATCAGAGAACTCGTTCTGAGATTCTTTCAAGGACTTCATCTCCTTTTCAGACAGGGTCGCTTTCTGAGTCACGTCAAGTCCGCACAGAAGAAGCTTCACCCCGCTTTTCATGACGATGTCTGCAGCCTCCGGATCCTTGTAGAAGTTATACTCACTGTAGGGCGTGATGTTTCCCCTTCTGATTCCGCCGCCCATGATGCTCACTGCGGCGATCTTTGATTTCACTTCCGGATAGGCAAGAAACAGAATCGCCAGATTCGTGAGCGGCCCCACAGCTGCGATATATACGGGCTCTTCGCTTTCCAGAAGGATCTTTCTATAGACATCCAGCGCCTTCATGGAGCTTATAGGAGCCAGTCTGTCCTCCCCGAATCCCTTGGCATATCCACCCAGTCCATCGGTACCATGAACTGTTCCTATAGGAGGCGCTTCTTTGATCAGAGGCCTGGATGCGCCTTCTGCGATGATGGTCTTTGCCCCAAGAAGTCCCGCGATCAGCTGCGCATTATATGTGGTCTTTTCGATACCTGCATTGCCTGAAACGCTGCAGATGACTTTCAGGTCGATTTCCGGTGTGCTATGGGCCAGAAGAATCGCAAACACATCATCGACCCCTGGGTCGCAGTCCAGAATAAGCGGATATTTCTTCAACGTCATTACCTCCTTGCAATTATGATAAATAACATTCTATGATCTCTATTGGACCTGATTTGAATTGATCTCCTTGATTTTTCTTTCACAGCAGTTTTTATGTTTCTTCCCGCTTCCGCAGGGACAGGGATCATTTCTTCCAGTTTTGCTGTTTTTATGTTTCTCTTTTGAACCCATGACGGGTACAGAGCTGACTGGAAAGTGAACACTGAAAGAATTTCCTGTCTCCTTCTTTTTTCCAGATAGTTCCACAGGTGCATAGCCACGCAGTTCCCATTGGGATGCATGATTGTACAGGTCCATGACAAGCTTTGAAATCATCTGAAACCAGCTAGAGTCAGGAATCACAAGCCTCTTTTCCAGATGCTTCATCACTTGTGTAGGATCTCCTGTCTGATTGATGATTCGAATCACTTCTCGCCCGATTTCTTCTGCCTGAGAGGAAGTCGTTGCATACGCATCCCGGATGGTCTGAAGAAATGCGCTCATCTCGGGGGACTTGTCTATGTATCCCGGCTTACCCGCTTTTCTCAGTTTTGCTTTGGTGAACGGATAGGGTGGAACATCCTTCCTCTTGTTCTGCTCCATCATCACCTTTGAAAGATTAAGAACATCTTTACGGAAAATCAAGGCTCCGCTCTTTTCAATTTCCCCATAGTAACCTGCTGCCTCACCAATGACAGCAGAATATTCCATCGGATCCACTTTCTCACCGGTTAGGTCGGAAATCCTTGTCATCACATTCCAGTATTCATCCACTCCCATGTAGTAAAGCAGCCCTTGGGTCAGAAGCACCCAGTCAGAATTACGCTTCAGAATTTCAGACAGCTCCTCTCCATCAATGGCTCTTAGAGAAGCAGCTAGGTCTTCTGGTATGAAAAGAACTTTCTTTTCTTCATGGATGCCATGAAAAGAAGTCCATACCTGGAAAGTGTTCCCATTTCTCTTGGCGTCATCTTCTCATAAGGAACGATTCCGCCATGGAAAAGGACTTTGCCAAGCACCTGATATCTTTCTTCATCCCATCTGTAAAGAAGCGTCCTCACAATCATCGGTATGAACTCTGACAGTTCTTTGGCCAGGTCTGCCTTCTTCAGCGCGCTCATGCCAGGAATTCCAGAGGCCTTTCGGATTTCATCCAGTTCATGTTTGGTAAGCCTTGACAATGCTTCAAAGAAGAGGCATGGCGCTCCTGCCCTCTTCCATAACTCAACTTCCGCTTTCTTCCTGCGTACCTCTTCCTGCGCCATCATGCCTTTTAGCATTCTCTGGATATCCTTGTTCAGTTTTTTCTCTTTCTTCTCTCCCATATCTTGCTCCTCTAAAAGGGAATATCCGAATCATCGATTTCCACTTCATGCACTTCAAAAGAGAGATCCGTCTCCAGCTCCATCTCCATTTCCATCTGCTCTGGTGCATCATGAAACAGCCAGCTGAAATCATCCTCCGTCTCATCGGATTCGAACTCATCCCCTAAAAGAAAATCAAAATCCGGATCAAACTCATCCGAAAACTCCTGGCTCTTCCTCTTCTTCCTTCCCGCTTTTCCAGAACAGTCCTTACAAATGTGCTTTTTATGTCCTTTGCCGGAGAACTTTTCATTGGATCTTGTTCTCCCGCATATTCTGCAGTAGTGTCCCATATATTCAACTACACTCCTTCCATGATTGGTATCAACTATTCTATGACTTCCTTCACTCTTCCTACTATGCCCCCTTCCAGCATGACTTTGATGCCATGAGGATGAGAGGCAGAATTGGTGAGGATCTTCATGACCACGCCTTCCGTCAGTTTTCCTGATTTCTGATCCTGCTTCTGCACAACCTTCACTTTTTTTCCGATTGCAATATCATTTCTTACTGTCCCACTCATATACTGATCTCCTTTGTTCTCATTGCCAGATTCATTTCTATCGTCTCTTTCTTACTTATTCTATCATCTTTTCACCAGTTGCCGCCACGCTCCATGAAAGAACCCTTTTTATTTTGTGCATAACGAAACGCTGCCTCAGGAAATTTCATTGCAGAATGAAGAAAGACTGATACATACTGCAAACAGTACATTCAGCCTTCTCAGATACAGTATTGATTTTGCTCCTATACTTTTCGAGTTGATGGAATTTCCAAAAACCGATGCTTCAGCTGGAACTCAAGCCCAGCGCTTCAGAAGTCTTCCCTGAGGGCTGTTTCTCAAGCTCTCCTGCCCATTCGAAGGCTTTCTTCGCAATGATGACGGCTAGGACCTCATTGATGAGGGCGGCCGCAGCGATGGTTCCCTGAAGAATCACTGCGGATTCAGGATCAAAGGTATTCAGCGTAGTGGCTGCAATGGCGGTGAACACCAGTGAGACCCCGGAATGGGGAAGCAGTGTCAGGCCAAGATATTTCTTCACGGTTTCCGGCAAACCTGTTCTCTTTGCCCCAAGATAAGAACCGGAGTACTTGCCCAGCGCTCTGGATCCGATGTAGACCGCCGTGAAGATCCCCCCATCCAGAATCAGGCGGTAGTCCAGTGGAGCACCCAGATTCAGAATGACCACCATGAGAGAGAGCATCAGCAAGGGATTGAACGCAGTCATGATCTCAGCCAGTCTCTTTTCAGTAACCCTATTCGCAAAAGTGGCGGAGAATGCCATTCCGATGAGCATGAAATTCAGAGCAGGCTCATCAAGGATCACATTGTTAAAGAAAAACCCCATGCCTGCTGCCATAAGAATCAGGGCCATTGTGCTGATCCGCGTCCGGTTTCTGGATGCTTCTTTTTTCAGTACCATTCCGCCGAAGAATCCAGCCGTCATACCGATGGCTATGGGCAGTAGAATCATCAGTGCCAGCGTTGTGTACAGTGGTGCTCCATTACCCGCATTGGCTGCGGTGATCAGAGAATTGATGCTGAAGAACACGATGATGGCCACAATGTCATCCAGTGCAGCCATGGGAATAAGGGTTCTGGTCACAGGACCTTCTGTTCGAAATTCCCTGACTATGGATAAGGCCGGTGCTGGTGCTGTGGCCAAGGCGATTCCACCGAAAATCAGTGCAAGATATAGAGGGATCCCTGAAAAATAGAAGATGACTCCGAAAAACAGAGTCACCACGGAAAATGTGGAGAGAGACTGAAAAACAGTGGTCACTATAATCTGTTTTCCGGACTGCTTGAGATTCTTCAGAACCAGCTCACTGCCGATCATCAGGCCCATACCGCATTCCAGAACACTCAGGACCGTATGATACCATCTGGCATGAAGAAGTTCTCCGCTTAAAAGGCCAAAGGCATGGGGACCTAAAATCATGCCTACCAGAAGCCATCCCAAAATAGCGGGAAGCCTTAGTTTCGAAATCAGCTTCCCGGAAAAATACGCTAGGATGGCTCCCAAGAGAAGTCGTAGTATAAGGTTTGTCATTAATCTAGTCCTCCTTCACGATTCCATAAAACATCAGTTTCAGAAGCCTCTTCAGCTTAAGTTCATGCTCCTGAAACAGCTGTCCAACGTCTTCATACTCCTTGTTTCGAAAGTGGTGGTTGAAGGACTCCTGAAAGAGCATGAAGTATTCCACTGCCTCCTGACGCGTAACGTCTTTCTTCAGTTCCACATGATCCAGAATCCGTTCATAGAATGCCATATTGAAGTTCTCCAGTTCCCCTGTTATGTCCCTGATCTCATCTCTTAGATGTTTCGGGGGCTGCAGCAGAGCATTGGTGAAAATCGTGCTATAGTAAGGATTTTCCTTGAAGAACTCCTGCCGTGATGACAGGTATTTCTCCATGCTTTCCTCCACACGAGAAAAAGTGAACTCCATGCCGCCAAGAAAATCCAGGAGACTGGTAAAGCATGCTCTTGCGCATACAAGATAGAGTTCATCCTTGTCTTTGAAGTAGTGATAGATGATCCCTTTGGATAGACCGCCTCTTTTCGAGATTTCGTTTAAAGAGGCTTCACTGTAGCTGTGCATGCCGAATTCCTCCACTGCAGCACTTACGATCTGCTCCCTGGTTAGTCTGTTCTTCTCTTCCCGGTTCATGGTCTCACCCCCTCCATTTTTTAGACCGCCTGGTCAATAATACGATTCTACCATGAATTGACCGATCGGTCAATAATACAGATGTTTACCAGGCACACTTCTGAGGAGCGTCATTTCCAGGCCAGCCACCCGCCATACGATTTCTTTTTTCTCCTGATGGAACTGCATTACCACTGCATCTTTTCATTTTTACTATGGCTTTTATGCTGATCTGGTGTAAAATAGAACTATTATTTTAAAACGAAAGAAGGTGCAGCGTATGATTGCAGTATTGGCTGGAACCCCTATCGATACAGCCATGGGGGTAGCGTATCTAGAGAAGAACGGACTGGCATCCAAAGGATACAACATATCGGACACACCGAAAGAGCAGAGCCTGCTTCAGGTGGTCTACCCTGAAAAACTGGTTCAGATGGTGAAGGAAATTCTCATGGAAGTACGAGAAGAGGGAATGGACACAGTATTTGTCTACTGCAACTCCATTGCCGCTGCAGTGGATCTGGAAAGCCTTGCCAGTGAACTTTCCCTGCAGATCATCACGCCTCTCATGATCTATGTGGAAATGGGCAGCAGGTCAACATGCCTTGGCGTACTGGCTGCCAACAACCAGAGCACCCATGGTATTGAACGATCCATACAGAAGCATAATGAGGATGTTCATGTCATCGGCACCGGAATGCTGAAGCTGGTGGATGCAGTGGAGGAAGGACTGTCTCCTGAAGAGATCATCCATAAATTCAGGCTTGTAGATCTTCTCGAGTTCTACAGGAATGCAGGCTGTGAAGCTGTGATTCTCGGCTGTACCCACTTCTCCTATTTTCATAAAGCGCTTTCAGAGAAGAGTCCCCTTCCTCTGGTGGACCCCGCTGAAGCCATGCTGAAAAAAATCGGAGAACAGTATAAGACTCCTGCCATCAATCTTCTTTGACGAAGTTAAAACGCTGAACCGACTTTATTACAGGTTCAGCGTTTTATGTTGGATAAATATTCTTCACGTCTTGATCAAGACGCTATCTGAAAGTGACATCACATTCTCTTCTTCTTAGAATCCTCTTCCCTGATTATACCTGCACTTAATTCCAGTGCTGAAGTCTTTTTACCAGTCTAAGAAGATATCCATTCTCAATGGCATCGATAAAAATATCTTCATAGGTGATACTGGTCACAAGATAAAGCAGCAGAGAGGCTGTGACATCCAGATCCAATGATTCCACATCCACGTCAAATATTCTGCTTAGTTCAATATTATGTTCATCCAGGACATCCAGCCACTTATACTCATATTCAAAGGTTTCTGCGACCCTTCTGCAGAAATCATCTCCTTCATAGGACTGTATCAGGTATTCATTATCCTCCCCGTCACCATAGACATAACAATCATCAGAATGAGGAAGACCGTAATACATATATAGATATCCATGATCTTCCAGGCTGGGTATATGTCCAGTAATTCCAGCATATTTTCCTTCCATTTCTTCCCTTCTTTCATACATAATTTTTTCTCTCTACTATTCATACCATTTTCAGAAAGGATTGCCAAGAGAAATCATATTTCTGAATCTGCTTCCATCACGATGAAGAATCATTCTTTTCATCACTTGGCTTTACCACGGACATCTCCTCCGGACGGTTCACCTGTTACAAAGTTCGCGCTTCCGTGTATAATGGAAGAAGCACAAAATTTACAGGAGGAAATTTACAATGAAAATCGGATCACATGTCTCCATCAAAGATGGACTGCTCGGCGCCGCAAAAGAATCCCATACTTACGGCAGCAGCACTTTTATGATTTATACAGGAGCCCCTCAGAATACAAGGCGCTCTCCCATAGAAAGCATGAAAATAGAGGAAGGACAGAAGTATATGGAGGAGCATGGTCTAACAGACTTTGTCGTTCATGCACCCTATATCATAAACCTGGCTTCCTACAAGCCTGAAATCTTCAATCTGGCAACGGACTTTCTGAAAGTCGAACTGGATCGCACCACTGCTCTGGGGTCAGAGTACCTGGTCCTTCATCCAGGGGCCTTTACAGACAAGGATGCGGATTATGGCATGAAGCGTATCGCAGAAGGTCTCAATATGGTTCTGGAGGATAGCACCCGTCCCTTCGTGTGCCTGGAGACCATGGCCGGAAAAGGAACGGAAATCGGAAGAAGCTTTGAAGAACTGGCGGCAATCATTGAAATGGTGGACCACAAAGAAAAAATAGGGATCTGTTTTGATACCTGCCATACCCATGACAGCGGATATGACATCATCCATGATTTTGACGGTGTCATCAGGGAATTCGATACCATCATCGGTCTGGACCGTTTGAAGGTCATCCATGTGAATGGATCCTTAAACCCCAGAGGCGCAAAGAAGGATCGTCACGCGAACATCGGTGCGAAAGAGGACAACCCCAGAGGTCGGGATCAGATCGGTGCCGATGCACTGAAATACATCGTGCATCATGAGGCGGTGAAAGACAGACCCATCATTCTGGAAACGCCGTGGCTGGACAAGAAAACGAATCTCTATAAAGAAGAAATCGCCTTCCTGCGAGGCGACAGCATTCTATAACACTTCTTCATATGAAAAAAATCAGTGACCAGGGTCTGAGCTAAGCTGCTCTTCCCTGATCACTGATTTTCTTTTCTGCTGCGTTCATATCTTTTTCTATGAAGTAATGCGCTCCTGTGACAATGAGTGCTCCACCGATGAAGTTACCGATGGTGACCACCACAAAACTCACAAGAATGGCAGCGATGGTGATTTCCGCTCCATTGATGTAGCCCATGACAAGATAGAACATGTTGGCCACGATATGCTCCGTACCGCTTAATACAAATACCGCAATGGGGAACCAGACTGCTATGAGCTTTCCGGCAACGGTCTTTGCGCTATAGGCCATCATGACCCCACTGCATACGATGATGTTACAAAGAACTGCGCTGATGAGCATCTGACTGATGGGCATGGCTGTTTTAGCCACTGCACTGCCTGTTACGGCTTCGATCATGCCGGCACTGAAAATGCCT
Organism: Proteiniclasticum sp. C24MP; assembly: GCF_043951855.1. Lineage (NCBI taxonomy): Bacteria > Bacillati > Bacillota > Clostridia > Eubacteriales > Clostridiaceae > Proteiniclasticum > Proteiniclasticum sp. C24MP. The sequence goes on along the minus strand of NZ_JBINJW010000020.1, from coordinate 17,937 downwards.
GCTCCAGTGCTTAAAAGGGCCATGATTACAGCACCTGCCAGATTGGATAATAATACGATGGTCAGCATTCTCATGAAACTGCCCAGCTTCACTCTGTTCCTGAACACACTCATGATACCCATGCAGTCACTGGTGAAAAGCTCTGCGCCAACGAGAAGGATCGCCATGATGCCAGCTGGAAAGATCAGCGCGCCCAGAAACTTGCCGATGCCTGGATCTGCCGTATAGGCCATCAGTCTGAAGTAGGCTATGGCACCCATGGCAATGAACATGCCTGCCAGTACGCCCTGAATGATCAGAGCTCTTTCATTTCTTTCCGTCTTGCTTTTTCCTGCTGCGGTTATGTAGTCAATGATTTCGTTATACGTTTTCATTTGTTCCTCCAATATAATGTCTTATAATTGCCAAACGCTATGATATCATAATTTCACGCAATGTACAATCAGGAATTGAATCGATTTTCTTTCACTGCCAGGAAGAACGTAAAATACCCCAAAATAGAAAGAGAATCCGCATGAGATTCTCTTTCCTGTCTGGTATGTCTGATTTGTTTTTCTGCCTTTTCTGTCAATGTATACATCTTAAGTCTTTCTCTACTTCTTCTTACTGACCGGAATCCAGATTTCACTTCTGTAATTCGGATTCTGTGTATCCGGACTTTCATTCCAGAGAATTTCCGGACCTTCTGCTGCTTCGTATCCAGATGATGGAAACCACTCTGCGTAGATTCTTCCCCATATATTCTGAAGGGTTTCCGGAAATGGTCCTACTGCTTCGAATACAGCCCAGGTGCCCGCACTGACCCGAAGCTCCTCAAAATTGTGGTTCCCCTTGTTTGTACTTGCTACACCCAGATAATGATCCAGTTCCCCTTTTTCTTCCATTCTTCCTTCTGAAAAACTGGTGGAAGCACTGATGACGCCTCTGGGCTCCACATCCGACATGGATTTCAGTTCTCTGATGATATCCGGTGTCAGCAGCCTCGTCATTTCAGCAATCTCCGGATTGACGCCTTTAAAAACCATAGGTACTCTCTTCTTCAAACCCACGATCTGAAACGTCTCTTTTTCTACAATTCGATACTTCATTTCATATCCTCCTCCTATTGATAACTGAAAGGTCATTTTAGGAAAAGCCTTCATCACAGCCTGTTCGCTTCTCGCTTCAGAAGGAAGGATACCGTGCATGGTCTGAAAAGCACGTGAGAAAGCATCAGCTGAATGATATCCGTATTTCACTGCCACATCCAGGATTCTTAAATCTGATTCTCTCAGATCCACTGCTGCCAGAGTCATCCTTCTTTTTCGTATGTATTCCGACAGACTCAGACCTGCCAGGTAAGAGAACATTCGCTTGAAATGATACTCGGAACAGAGTGCAATTTTCGAAACCGCACTGTAGTCAATTTCCTCAGTGATGTTTTTTTCAATGTAATCCATGGCCTGATTCATACTATGTAGCGAATCCATAAAACGCCTCCTTTCAGCCTCCATATTACCAGAGAGGCCTTCAGTGCATCCGATAATCTGTGCACAGATTCATCGGTTCTTCAGCCTTAAGAATCAGAACATCATGACCGGAGTATTCCTTCTCACAATCTCTTTTCTGATTGATGATGCAAGCGATCTTCCATGCTTCTATCAGCGTCGGAAAAACGAGCTGGATCTCACAAGGTTCCGTTCCCTTAGCTTACACCATAAATACTCACATTTTTCCATTTTCCTCTTTTAAACACTGCATAGGACCATATACCTGAAATGATATTGGTGGCACTGATGGCGATCCAGACACCTGTGGAGTCGAATCCCAATAGTAGTCCTAGTACAAGAGCCAGAAAGACTCGTATGATAACCCAGCTTACAAAAGTGATCTGAAATGGTTTCTTCGTGTATCCGGCTCCCTGCATGGTTCTTGACAGAATAATGGATGCTGCATGAAGCGGTTCCGAGATGCCGATGATGATGAGAAACATCGTCCCGATCCTTACCACTGACTGATTGGCATCCTCAAGGAAGAAATTGATGAAAGACCTTGAGAACAGTATAAACACCAGCGATATGGCGAACATCAACAGAGCGCCAAGAATCGCTGTGGCCTTTCCGCTGGCTTCCGCTCTGTCATACTGCTTTGCGCCAAGGTTCATGCCTGAAAGCGTGGCTGCAGCTGTTCCGATGGCGAGCCCCGGCATCAGTGCGTACTGATTGAGATTGGTCCCTATGACAAATGCAGGCACGGCAAATTCCGCATCCAGCGTTCTTGCCAGAATGGCGAACATCACAAAGGTCGTGGCATTTCTGGACAGTCCCTGAAGCCCTGAAGGGATCCCGATGTCCATGATCTGTCTGGATGCCTCCCAGACGGGCTTGAACATATGAGTGAGTCTCACTTTCACATCAAACTTTCCACTTAGGAGCAGTCCCCAGGACACCAGTACGCTGATGAACCGGGAAAGGGCTGTTCCCATGGCAGCTCCCGCTACCCCATAGGCGGGAACGCCGAACATGCCGAATATGAATATATAATTTCCGATGACATTGATGATGTTCATCATGATGTCGATGAAGAGAGGCGTCTTGGTATCCCCTGCCCCCTGGAAGATGGACCTGGCCATGAAGTGCAGAAGAAAGAAAGGTACCGCCAGAAAGAAGACCTCCATATACTCCATGGCATAGCTGAGCACGCCATCATGCACACCCAGGATCTTCAGACTGAACTCGTTGGTCAGAAGGCCAAGCGGAACAATAAACGCCGAAAGCAGCAGTGACAGCATGAAGGCCTGTCCTGCGGCAATGCTGGCACCTTCCCGGTCCCCTCTACCCACAAATCTTGCCACCATGGCAGTAGTCCCTGTTGAAATCGCTATGACCAGCACCATGAACACCATGATGATGTTTCGACTGGTGCCTACTGCAGAAATGGCATCCACCCCGAGGGTGCCTACCATCTTCATGTCGATGGTCCCGACAGACACCTGAAGCAGGGACTGTATGATCACCGGCCAGGCTAAGTAAAGTGCGGTTTTATATAGATTTTTGTTGTTTAATAAGTATTTTCTTCGCTTTTCATAATTCTCACTTGCCATAAAATTCCTCCCACCTATTTAGTATACCATCTGTATCGATTGATTTTGCCTTCAAGAGATACAGAAATTCGGTGTACTGATTCTGTACTGTTTTTAGAATCCACTTCATTCCCCGAAAACAGAAAGACAAGACCCTTCACCCCTATCCGCTGATGAACGGTCTTGTCTATAGGATTTTCTTACCCTTTCTGCTTCTTTCTGGAAACCATTCAGATTACTTTCTGAAATTTTCCATCTGCATCATGCACCATGACTTTCATAGTTTTTTCTTTCTTCAGCTTCTCGATTTCCTTCATGGCTTCCTCTTTGGTGCTGAATTTTTTCTGCTCCTCGCTGTCAGCAGACTTCAGAATCCATTTGTCACCTTCCGATACAAGATGGTGTGTGATATCGGACGCGGTTTCTTCTCCCCTGTTTTCATACCACTCTTTCGCCTGAGCGATTGCAATGGATAGAGCCCGACCTTCCTCATAGTCTTCTTCCATGAGACTGTTTGCAATCTCGATCGCTTTGTTTCTAACAGATTCATCCAGATTCTTCATGGATTCCGGATAATCATTTTTATTCCAGGCCATACATCCTGCTGCTTTCTTCGTGCGGTGTGCATCACAACTTATAATTCAGATCACTTTTCTCTATTATGTCTGACTTTTACTTAGTAGAACATCAGGAAAAAGCCCATCAAGGATGCCAGTACAAGAATCACTGTAATAATTGTCATAGCATGATAATTGAATGAAAAGGACTGTGCGGAAAGATTTTTCCCTGTGTAGTGGGTCATGATATAGGTATAGACGCTTTTATACTGATACCATCCATAGATGAATGAAAAGATGCCAACAGAGATCAGAGCAACAGCAATGGTCCAGGAGATCCACCTGGACTGGGTATCTTTCAGTGCAGTCCCCACGGTCACGCCAACGCCTGAAATATTGAATCCTGTCCGAATCCAGGCAGCGAACGTTCTTTCCGCCGCCAGATACGTTCGGCTGCTCGCCAGGGAGGTCCGCACTTCCGCCATATGATTCGTATCTACTGTAAATCTTCTGCCTTTCTTTCCCGCATCTTCTTCCATAGCAATCTCCTTGTGGTGTTCTTTTTGTACACCTTTCATTTTAGCAGTACTTTTTAACAACACTATGAATTGTCTTCTTCTATTCAGTGAATAACTCTTCAGACGTTCTGTTTCAAAGAAATCCATAGCTTGATGTTCTTCTTGAAACTCCTGATTCTGTGATACACAGAATCAGAAAGAAGTCCTATCATCAACTCAGAAAATGCCAATCCTGCAATTATGCCCAGCAAGAAATGTAATGCCCGTATCTCTCTACCCGTTTGTATGGAAATGAAATTCACAACCTGAAAAAGCGCGAAAAACATCACCGCATTTTTTAGTTCTTTTCTCGTATTTCCCATAATCTGAAACCTCCCGATATCTATTTTCTCACACCATACTCTTCTTCTTGTTCTTAGCAGTTAAGTAGGATAAAAACACTAAATCAGTCATCATACCAACCCCAATCACTCTGACAACCGAATCCGGCAAAGGAAGAAGTAGCCAGTTCATACCCATAATAAGTAGTGCAGCAACCATTATTCCTAAGGATATCCGATATAATACTCTATTGTTCATAAAAATCCCCCTCCTACATAGTTTTCATATAATAAATCTTCACAATGACTCCTACTAAAAGCTGTCCTATTGCCGCGACAGCCAATGCATAAAATACTGTTGTATTGAAATATCCTGCTGTCACTGCAGCCAGCAGCATCATGACTGAGGTGATCTGAAGCATCGGCATACCAGCTTTCTCACGTATTGATTTCATTCTTTCGTCATTTTCCCTGTTGTATGCTATCTTCAGCTTCTTATCATCTTTCACAACTGAACTGAGCTTGATCAGGTCCACCAGAACCAGGATCCCTATCCCGAATATCAGTCCTGACTGAAATCCCTTAACAATCCCACTAGATAGGTCTGCTTTCTCTGCATTCCCCGTCAGAAAACCGTATGCCCCAAGAATTGATATGAAGATAAAGAAAACTGCTAATAAGACCATTTTCCTTTTCACAATCATTTTGTATGTTTCCATTGCCTTTCCCCCTTTTACTATTCAATATCCGAAAAATCAAAGACTTCTTCAATGGTCAGATTGAAATAATGTGCGATTTTATATGCCAGTACAAGTGAAGCTGTATACTTCTCCACTTCAATAGAAGTGATGGTCTGTCTTGTTGTACCAACTTCCAAGGCAAGTTCTTCCTGTGACAATTTCTTTTCTTTTCTTAATTCTCTTATTCTCGTTTTGATTTTAATCACCTTCTATATATCCGCATAGTTTGCTTTGCAATTTTAGTATAGTAAGCTTTGCGCAAATTGTCAAGTATGCTTTGCAATTATTACATGATCAATTCATAGTGAACTGAATATAAGCTAGGTTAATCATTATACATATTTCAAAGACTTACTCCTCTCAGTCTACAGAATGCTCTTTCCATTCCCGTAGCAAGAGGATTCTTGAGATTTTTAATCTTCTATTTTATTCATACGGCTAAAGTCTATAAGAACCGAAGATACGTTGACTCACCTACTTTGAAAAATTGAAGCATCTTCTTCAGCAAAAAAGACACCTCATTTGAAGTGTCTTAAAGTGGTATATTATGATGCCATCGAGGTGACAACATATACATATTTTACGAATTAGTCATATTAATCAACTGAGTAATTATTCGAATGAAATGTACACTATATCGGTGTCTTTTATTGTATCCCATGAAGTCATATCGTAAATATGGAATTTAAGTTCAAGTTCAGTGATATCAGTTATCCCATTATCCGTCAAATCGGACTCCATAAATGTAATCGCATCGAATGCTTTTTTTCCTGACATAATATCACATGAAAATATTGGATCAACCATAAATCCATTAATCGATACGTCTCTCGTTTGCACTGTGATATGTTTGTCAGTATTATTTTCAATATATAAATATAAGTCAGATCCCCAGAAGCTATCTGAACTATTCAACTTTTTTGTTACAACTTTAATACCATCACTATCGTAAGCAATGAATCCTGAATCATCATATTCCTGTACAAATGATTCATCTGCAGAAGTTCGAATAACAATTGTATCGGTATCCACAATACTATCCCATGAATCGGCATCAATCACATGAAGCGAAAATTCAATATCTTTAATTGTTGTAATTCCAGAAATATCCAAGTCACTGGAGAAAAAGACTATTGAATCATTTGCTTTCTTGCCAGCCGCAACGTCCGATGAAAAAATTGCATCAACCATTAATCCATTAACTGAAGAATTTCTAGATTGAACAGTAATGTCTTTAGTTGAATTGTTTTCAATAAGTACTTTTATAGCCGGGCCAAAGAAATCTTCACTATCAAAACCTAGTGCAGTCACTCTGATGTCATTCCCCTCATAGATCACTTGTTCACCAATGGATATATCATCATCCAGAATTACTTCATCATCTACAATTGCTTCATCATCGATAGTTTCATTCGTGATTTCGGTCACTTCGTCAGTACTGCTTTCATCAGTACGACTTACCTCATCCTTGATCTGTTTATCATTTATATCTCCCATCGAACTACTACATGCAGTGAAACCGAATAGAATCATCATCAACAAAGCAAACACAGAGATTTTTTTCATAATAATTCTCCCCTCTTTATTAATTAACTGAATTTTTAATCAATTTAATTATAGCATTTATTTGACATGCATATCAAGTAAATGATAATGAATGAACCTTAATTGATATTTTAAGCTAAATAATATAATTTCGATATATTATTTATAATTTATAGCACAAAAACATTTGAGCGTCAATTCCCTGTTTCTTACTTCCTTTGTAGTGTGTGTCTTTATTATAGGGATTTACAAGGTGTACTATTCAAAAAGTCCAATTTCTAAAATCTAATTATGTTGTGCCAGATTAAGACGAATGAATCGATTCAATATTCAAGATTACTCACCAGAAATTTTGCATTAATATAATATCTTCTCTTTTTTTCAGCATATTTAAAAGCGACCTTTCCATGCGGAAAGAGTCGCTATGTCTCAGAATCTGACCTGCCTTGAATTTCTATCCAAAGCGTCATCCTTCTTCAATTACCAGAACAACATCAACTGAAGCAATACACCTGCTGCAGTGAAAGCTGATAGGATACCAATAATAAGCAGCGGCTTATCAATCCTTGAATGTGCTTAAAGGAGAATTCTTTCTCTTGCCCTTTGTTGCTAGATGAAGAAACACAAAAAACAGAATCATGAGAATGACATCTTTAACAAAGTCTGCTGCAGGTTTTTCAGGGAAAAATGAAGCCTGCATGAGTGCACCTGTTCCTATAGCCAGAACCAGATAAAATATTGATTTGAATTTAATCACGTTGCACCTCCATTCCATCAATGATGTATTCCAGCTCTTCAAGGATCATCTTGTCTCTAAGATTATCAACTGCCCCAAAAACAAACCCTGTAATCTCATAAGCATACCCATCCTTCAGGAATGTTCCGATATAGCTCGTGTAAGCTCCATCCGGATAGTTTTCTCCTGAAATGAAATCTGATGTTACATTTTTCTTCTCCCATGTCAGTTCAGTAGGTACATTCTGATCTGAACTTCTGCATGATAATGAAATACTGAAAAATTCTGAATCAGATAACTTGTTCGGAGTGATGTAAATGTAATAACCATCCCACTTTCCAAACTGCCTGCTCCTTTCCAGAGATATGGCTTGACCTGCCACATGCAGATAGGGATTGTGTGGAGCCATGTCATATGTTGGAACCAGCACCTCAGGATCCTTCATGTATTGATCGATTTCAAAAATCATGGTCAGTTCTTTTGTCATGGCTAGATACTTATCATAAAGCATCGGTGTATAGAGTAATGATGTGAGCAAGAAAAGAACCAGGAAGATCGCTGCGGGAATATACTTCTTCATGCACTGCTCCTTCTAAGAATATTCATTTTGCTGTTCTATGTTATTATAAACTTCTATTCTTTCAATATCCATGAACCTATCATATCATGCAATTCATGCAAGAAACCCCGAACTTCTTCGGGATTATGAACATAATGGAGAAGAAAATAAAAGACATTGACTTAAATCAATGCTGATTCTTTGTATATGGTCATAATAAGCGTATACCTAGTATGAAGGAGCACCGATAATGAAAATTCCAAAATGAATCCAATACGTTTCTGGAACATACTATCCGGAACTGCTCTACTGATCATGACACTCGACGAAGGTTATGCCTACGGCATCTCATTCACTCAGATGATCAGGCGCTTTTTTATGCTTCTCCATTCATTCATACGATCACTTTTATCCGTGTAGTGTCCGGCCCGATCTCTTATTCAACTGGCAGTTCATCAAAGGCTGTTATGCCTTCAAGGTGCTCATCCCAGTTTGCTTTCCGAGCAGTAAAGATATGGCCCTGGGGTCTTATAGGAATATCACTGTCAAGGCTTCCTGCAGGAACCACCAAGAGCTTTCCTTCCATCTGAAGATTGGGCAGAGCGGATCCGCAATGGGTGCAGAAGCTCTTAATGTGGCCTTCACCTCGGAAGTTATACGTCCTCAGCAAGTCTTCTCCGGAGAGCCAGACCAGTCTGGCTGTGGAGGAAAAGAGATTGGCTGCATGAGCAGACCCTGTATCCTTACGGCAACGCTCACAATGACACAGGTAAAACTGCTCAAAGTCTCCTTCCACAATAAATTTTACCTGTCCGCACAGACAGGAACCCTCATGTCTCATACACATTCTCCTCCTCTTTTTTATTTCAAAGGACCCAGGCCAGCAATGCTTTCACTGCGCCTGCTCCCCTGTTTTGACTACTCATTCTTGAAAAAAGTATATCTTTTATTACCATGAAAAACAACCGCATTACGTCTTCTGTTCCTTCCTTGTGCCAAGCTGGCACTCAGAAGTCCGGAAACGCTGCGGTTGTTCTGCTGTAGAGCTTTCATCAAGGAGCACTCTACATGACTACTCACACTATTGTATCCTTGCTGCCTCAGATTATACTTTCAGAACTCTTCGGCATGATCCTGTATTTGTTCTTGTAGAACTGAATCGCTGCCAGTCCGATCAGAAGCGCCATACCTAGGAGGGCTACATTCTGGAGCATGGTATACGCTCCGTCAAAGCCTTCCGGTGAACCCAGGAAATTATAGATTCCGAAATAAGCCCAGGCAATGGGAAGCGGTAAGATCGCATTTTTCGTATCCAGAAGCACCAGAAGTGTCAAGCCTACTGCAACCAGAAGAATCACAATGCTCCAGATCTCTTCCGAAATCCCGAACCTTCCCCACTGGATCTTCACAAGCCAGGCAGCAATATTCACCACAGTGGCGATGAAAAGCCATCCTGCGTAAAGTCCGAAGGCAACTGGCAATAAGAAACGGTTTTTCTCCTGAATTCCGCCTAATCGCTTGACAATAAGAACCATGACAATCAGAAACGCGAAGATGAAGATGGTCGACAGCCCGATGAGTTCATAGGAGAATGTGATGATCCATACGATGTTCAAGGCACAGGATGCCCAGAAGAGAGGGCTGATCTCGTCCAGGACTTTCCCATAGTAGTTGTCTTTGGCCTTGATGACCAGGACCACAATGGAAATGATCAGGAAGGTGTAGATGACGCTCCAGATGCTGAAAGTCGAAGGAGCTGGTGTGATCAGGGTCTGATACCTGTCCGAAATCTCCTTTTGAGAAAGACCATTGATGATGCCTGTTGCACCCAGAGCATTGACGATGAGGGTTGCCACCAGCAGCGCTGCATTGATCCAGGATTTTGTTTTTCGATCCATTGATATTCCTCCATTTCACTTTTATTTACTTCTTGGCAGTGACAGTGGTCTGAATATATCCGTAATAAGATTTGTGATTGCTCTTCAGGTTCTATTTCTCAATCAGTTCATACAGCATGAAAGAACCATTGATATCCGCATAGATGATTTCTCCTGACTGTTCATCTCCATATAGATCGGTCTCCACGGGCAGTGAATTCGAAACAAAATAGGTTCTTCCTTTTACCATAGGTGCTGTCTGAGAAACTCTAACTTCTGTTTTCCCCAAAAGTATACACCCTTCAGGTAACGCTTGTTCTGTTTTGCCTGTATCGCCGTAGACAAAGTTTTCCTTTGAAATCATAGGCCTGTAATCCCATTTCTGATCCGTATCGTCTTTATCCTCTGAATGACTGGTGCATCCTGCAACGACTGCAGATAGAGTGATTATCAGAAGAATAATATAGAACAATGATTTCCTTCTACGATCCATAACAATTCCTCCTTGCAATATGACACTAAATTTGACGAGCACAACATGATTCATCTTCAATGCACTTTAAACTTATATATTTATTTTACCATATGGATATGGGATTAGATGGCAATGAGACTGAGATTATCATAAGTGTATTTGCGTGTCCATACGATAGGATATTTTCAGTTTCAACCTCTGTGCAATGGAATGTTTATCTGTGGTATTTTATTCAGCATGGTATACATCAGAAATTTAAACAGAGTAGTTTTTATTTTGAAGTATCCACTCATTTAATGTTTGAAATACACCATCTGCAATTCATGAAAACATGACACAAAATCAAGCCCTCTGAACGGTTTTATGGTTCAGAGGGCTTATCGTATAGGTATCGCTGATTCTTATCAGAGGTCCAAGTAAGGAGCCAGATGAGCAAATATCTCAGAAGATTGCCCTTGTTTATGCCTTCTCATCCATATCTCGTCTCGTATACCCAATATGCCCCGCGATGATCAGTACGATGCTAATAATCGTGATCACTGTGAAAGCGACGACATCAAACGCTTCCATAGGCATCCGTGGAATCCAGCTTTGTACGGCAGTTTTTAGAATCCACTCCGGCAGCTCTACAATACCTTTGATGTAATTTAATAGAAATGAATATCCCAGGTAGAGATAGACTGCTTTTCCCAATTTCGGAAACCATCCCAAGACCAGTGCAGACAAACCTATGAAAAACAGTACCGCCGGCAGAAAATTAAATCCAGCAGCAAAAAAGTCCAGAAGCTGCATGGGTCCGCTGCCATCGGTCACAGCAATTGCTGTAGCACCAAGACCACCTGCTGCCGCAAAGATGCCGACTATTCCTGCAAGAATCGCCAATCCGACGCTTGTCCAATAAAACTTGCTCCGCGTGACCTTCGTGGCATAAAGCTGACTTAAGAACATGCGGCTTTCCGCGGCATAAAGTCTGTTTACAACTGCAATCGGCAGGATGGCTACCAGGGCGATCATCACCATCATGATCGTTCCAGTGAAAGATTCCTCCAAAGTCACACCTGCATGGGTAAACATCTGGGAAACCAGTTCATTGCTTTCAATAAAGGTATGCATATCTCCATAGATCGATCCATAAGCGATGCCCATCAGAACAAAAGCGAGCAGCCAGCCTAGGATGATTCCTTTGTTGATCTTCATGAACAGTCCAGAAACCGACAGTAAAGATTTCTTTGCATTGGAGCGTCCTTCTCTCTCCGGCAGATAGCCTGCGCCCATGTCACGAGCACCTTCCAGAGTGAAGGCAGTCATTACCAGTGCGAAGCAGAAAACCAGTCCGAAAACCAGGGGCAGCCAGTAGTTTTCCGTAAAAGGATTGGTCAAGTAAGTCCATCCCATAGGATTGAGCATGGATAATTTCACGTTCGAAACATCCGTTACTCCTCTGATGATGTACAAAAGTCCCATTATTCCTAAAGATGCACCTTTCGCACCTGATGAAGTCGGCATGATTTGAGCCATGAAAAGCGCAATGGCTGCACCGATCATTCCAGCCAAGCTAATGGATGCACCAAACAGAAATGAACCTTCAGCAGGAATGGCTTCCACCCTGAAACTGATCATGACTACACCAATGAAAACAGCCAGCAGAATATTGATGAGTGCAGTCTGCACAGTCACTGCAAGCGAATTGGCCTGACGACCGATCTGAAAAGAACGGACAAGTTCTGTAAGGCCTGCCTCTTCTTCTTCTCTCGTATGACCAACCACATGCAGGATGGAGACTGTCATGGCGAACAACCCGCAGAACAGTGTCATGGTATGGGCATACATTGCACCGATGGTATATGCACTGCCCACTTCCACTGGAGTGGGTCCGACCATGGAAATCATGGCGGGATTCTGCATGACCTCATACATGCCAAGGAGTCCTTCCCCTTTTGATATTTCTACAAAGGCTGGTACATAAGCGGCTGAAAACAAGCCCACACCCAAAATCCAAAGAATCGTTTTTTTCCAGTCTCGTTTCAGATACTCTGCAAAAAGCAGACCCCAGCGCGCAATCTTTTCCTTCATGACGTTTCCCCTCCTCTCGCTTTAGCCTTCATAGTGTCGCATGAACAGATCTTCCAGTGTTGGTGGAACCGCTTCGAACTTCAAAACGCCAAGGGTACTTGCTTTTGCCAGGATATCACCAAGATGCTGGTTGTCCGCAAAGAAGACGGCCTGATTGTCCTTCAGCTTAAAATCATGCACACCGTTCACATCAGCCATTTCAAGCAGATTCCCTTCTGCAGCCATGGTCACTGTAGAACGGGTCAAGTGTCGTAATTCATCCAACGTGCCGGATTCTACAATTTCTCCCTGTCGGATGATGACAACCTTGTCGGCCAGTCGTTCCACTTCGCTTAAAATATGAGAGGAGAGAAGAATCGATTTTCCTTCTTCTTTGATCTTGCTGATCTCATCCTGAAAAATCGCTTCCATCAGAGGGTCCAGACCGGAAGTGGGTTCATCGAAAATATATAGATCTGAATCCACCGACAGGGCAGAAATCAGTCCCACCTTCTGACGGTTTCCCTTAGAATAGCTCTTGGCTTTTTTCTTGGGGTCCAATTCAAAGCGCTTGATGAGCTCCTCTCTTTTCTTCTGATTGCCTCCTCCATGCAGTTTCATGAACAGATCTATGATTTCTCCTCCAGTCAGCCCGCCCCACAGAGCCACTTCTCCAGGAACATAGGAAATTCGTTTATGGATCTCGAAACTGTCTTTCCAGACGTCCTTTCCGAAGATCCTGGCATGACCTTCGTCACCTTTTATGATGCCAAGTAAAGTACGGACTGTTGTAGATTTCCCAGCCCCATTGGGGCCGATAAACCCAACCACTTCTCCTGCATCAACCGTAAATTTCACACCTTTTAGTGCCTGAACTTTACCAAACGCTTTTTTCAGACCTTCCACTTCTAGAATTTTTGTCATGACTGAACACCTCTTCCTTTCTTTCTTTATTGGATTACTTGTAAAAACTTTTTTTCAGGATTTCAGAGTAACTCTTCCATTGTCTGAAAAACTCCTCGCCCATCTGTTCACTGTTCTCAAAGCTGTCAATCTGTCGAACGGCTTTCTCGCTGAAACCGAACATGGTCCAATTTAATATTTCAACTGCTTTTTCGATATCAAGATCCTCTCTGAATGGAGAATAATCTATCTTATCGTATATTTTCGCGATCCCTTTCTGAAAGACACGGTCCTTCTTCTCCATGATGACTTCCTTCACTTCGGCCGATTTCTCGTCTTTTGTGGAGGTGAGAAAATCAAATACACGAGGATATTTCTGCTGAATTTTCATCTTCTGTAACCCGATATTTTCCAGTCTTGCAAACAGGTCTGTTTCACTCAGATCTATTTGCGCATAAAGCTTTTCAATCACTTCTGTACTATACTCCAGTAAATACAGATAGAGCTCTTTCTTGGTGTTGAAATAATGAAATAGTGCACCCTTTGAAATTTTCGCATTGCTGGTAATGGCATTGGTGGATGCTTTCTCGAACCCGTATTGAATGAACTCCTGCATAGCGACGTTGATGATCTGCCTTTGCTTCTCATCTGCCAGTTTATGAAAGTTTGTATACATGATTTCACCTTCTTTACTCGATGATGACCAACTTGGTCAATTAAAGAATACCTCTTTTGACCATTCTGGTCAAGATATAAATGTCAGAAAATTCCGCTCAAGTCATCATACGGAATATCTATGCTTTTAATCTCCATCACAAAATAGAAACCCTTGAGAATAACGTACATACGTCATTCTCAAGGGTTTCTACAACTATTCTATTGTCAGCAGACATCCTATCTCCACCTGTGTCTAAACCGCAGATAAATAATGTTTATGAATATGATGTCCTATTCGTCATTCTAATCAATGCTAATTTTCTAGCTTCAGCAAAGCATCAGAAAGACTCCTATTTCTAAAGTCCTGAGCGTTGATCAGTTGTCCATTTATCTCATCACTGGAAAATGCAGGAAGAACCAATCCTGGCAAGGCACTTTCAGGTGTGTTGGGTGCATGAGGACCGCCCAGATCAGTCTGGCACCAGCTTGGATTGACCAGGTTTAATGTTACTCCTGTTCCTGTAAGTTTTCCCGCAAGGTCAACCGTTAGTTTGTCTAAAGCGGCTTTACTTGCAGAGTATCCTGCCTGCTGAGGTTCATTGGCAATGTCGCTTGTTGTATTGATGATTCTCCCAAACCCCTTTTCAATCATTTTGGGCAGAAAATGATAGCATATTTTTATCGGAGCCACTGTATTAACCTTGTAACTGATCAAAAAATCATCATCTGGCGTTTTATAGTAGTCTTCATGATAGCCTATCTGAAAGCCTGCATTGTTGAATACCAGATCCACATCAACCCCTAGTATGTCGATTGCTTGAAGCATACCATCGATAGCGTGTAGGTCTGATAGTTCGCACGTAACCATGTGGACTTTCACGTTTTGTTTTTTGACCATTTCCGCGGTCTGCTCCAGGTTCTTCAGGTTTCTCCCATGAAGTATCATGTTGCATCCCTGCTCAGCCATAAAAGCAGATATCAGTTGTCCCAATCCCCTGCTGGCACCCGTGACCAATACCCATTTATCTTTCAAGTTATTCATATTCCCTCACCTTTCTTAACAAAATTCCTATCAGTAGATGATCGTGTCGTTATTATTATATTCAAGAATCTATAAGACATAATCATTCTCGCATGACCAACCATGTGTTGAATTCATCAATTCCTTAAGTAAGTTGAACCCAATCTACTGCAGCTTCACCACGCATTACTTCTATTTTCAGTCTCCGGACACCTCGTCGATCCTGTTTTACACCAGAAATGGAAATGGTCCTATAATCAGGTTCTTTCACAAACTGGATTTTTTCGATCACTTCATCGTTCTCATATACAATCAGTTCACCATTTTCCAAACCTCGTATACTTACTTTCCATTCACAATCACTTTTATTTCCGGCGAAAGTGTAGCAGGCAAACTCTCCTTTTTCCAAGGCGAGCGCATTGAAATCCCACTGATTATAAAAACCGATTTTGGACTGGACGGGCCTTGTATGCGGTATAAGTT
The DNA here is from genome assembly GCF_043951855.1 of Proteiniclasticum sp. C24MP. Taxonomy (NCBI): domain Bacteria; kingdom Bacillati; phylum Bacillota; class Clostridia; order Eubacteriales; family Clostridiaceae; genus Proteiniclasticum; species Proteiniclasticum sp. C24MP. The sequence continues at coordinate 2,433 of NZ_JBINJW010000020.1, read as the reverse complement.
TCATGCCAGTATTGCATCTATGCGAATGTTCATTTTCATGATAGCAATTACTCAAGTAGGAATCTCCACTTCCTGGAAATTCGTCGAAATCAATTCCCATGACTCTAGTGCCTGACTGTCTGAACACTGCATCAGTAACATGTGTATTCTTTACACAGTTCTCAAATCTGATGTTATGAAGCAGCTCCTCAAAGATTGTTCTGGCCTTCTGGTAACCTGGATGCTTACCACCTTCCAGATAGGATAAGATCTCATGCCAACCTTCTGGCTCTTTGATCGAATACGGTGAATTTATTGCTTCCATTTTCTTTGCTGGCCATAAGTTGTAACCGATGTTCAGTTCAAGGGCCAGAGGATACATGGCAGAAAACCACTCCAGTATGTTCTCTCCGGTTTCACCAAGCCATAATGGTAAATTCATTTTCAAGGACAAATCCACAAACTCTTCAAATGCCTGATAATCAGGATTACAGCCATAGCGGTGGAAATGAATGACCATGTTTGGATCATACACCCGATCAAACACTTTAGTGCTGGTCGACCAATGGTGGCCTTCAATGGAAAACATATGTTTATCATCAATTTTTCTTATTTCATGAATAACGTCCTCATAGAATGCAATCAGTTGAGGCAGCAGATGATCGTAATTCTTTATTCCTGAGCTTTCTGGTCGGATGGGCTCGTTCAGAAGATCATACCCACCAACGATGGTTCGGTCTTTGTACCTTCTGGCTATTTCCTTCCAGAGTTCTATACACTGCCGATAGCTATGTTCATCGATAAACAGTCTGGGGGCATCATCTATACTGTCATCAATATTCGCACCAGTCTGCCCGCCTGGTGCTCCATGCATATCAATAAAAGCATAGAGCGAATATTTTTCACACCAATCCAGGCATTGATCAATGAGCTTGAAACCCGATTCAATAAATGTGATTTCCTCATCCTCTTCCATAAGCAAGCGCCAATGAATAGGGATGCGCACTGAATTATACCCTAATTCTGCCAGATCTCTTATTTCCGCTTCTGTAATGTAAGTACTTCTGAACACTTCAAAAAAATGCTGCGTGTAAGCCTTACCGGTCAATTCTTCTATAACCCGTTCAATTCGTCTTGGTCGATCAAAACGGCTGTTATGAAAGGACTTCCACATATAGCCTTCATTGAGAAACCAGTTTCCTAGTCCCCAGCCGGTCAGCAAAATCTCATCGCCATTTCCATTCACAATGGATGTACCATTTGCCTTGAGATACCCACAGACCTGACTTTTACTCGTTTTCTCATTTATTTCCAACTGGGATTTAATTTTTACTGCTATAGGTTTCATTACGTATCACTCGCTTTCTGGCATACTATTCAGAGCTTCTCATTTACAATGATATCACAATTCACACATTCACGAAACCGGTTTCTTTATCATTTTGATTCCACGGCTCTGGACCGTTTTCCAAAATAAGCTATCAATAATACTTTCTAAAACTCTCTCGAATCTTTTGAAACGGTGATAGTAATACGTGTAAATCTTGAGAAAACGTTTAATAAACTCAGGAAAGAGCTTCTGCAGCTCATTTCCAGGGTTATATCAATCTGATTTTTTCCAGCGTAAGACAGTATCACGCAGACAAAAGAAGTGAAGACAGTAAGCATCCTCTCACCGCCCCTTATAACATGTTGATATTTTGTTCTACGAAAAAATACCGACACCCTGTTCCTTAAGTTCTCTACCAACTTCTAGAACGGTGACGGTAATATGTATAGATCCTGAAACCAACCTTATAATGATGTGTTCAATCTCTCCAGCTTATCCTTTCTCAATCTTAGCTTTAGAAGACTTAGATGAATCTTTTCCAGCTACGTCTTGCATATAGAATTCTTTCAATATCCACTACTCTCTCTTTTCATTAGTTGAAAAGAAAATGATATAGTTCTTTACGATCAGTTTTTTATATTTCAAATGTGTCAATGGAACATCTGCTATAGAGGATATCTCTCAGTTGATTCAGCCAGACTAAGAATGGCCTCTTCGAATATCTCCATCATCTGCGCCGCAGACATGAGCAATGAAAGCCGGAATGCGATATATTTGACGATGTCCAGAAGATCTTTTTCAGCAGGTTCTGAAACATCCAATCTATACATGATCGTCAGTTATACTCGCTTTAATATCCTTCATCACCTCATGCATCCAGCGTTTCTTTCCTTCTTTCACAGCAGTTCTACCCTCATCAAGCAGTTGGTATAGTTCAACTTTACCACTAAGCAGCTCAAAGGTTTCGATACTCATTACCGCTAAGTCACCTCGACCATTCTTCGTAATAAATACAGGCTCTTGAGTTTCATGACAAAAACTTGAGATTTCATTGTAATTGTTACGTAAGTCTGTACTGGACTTGATATTAGGCATCATCAATCCCTCCTCATTTATCTAAAGAA